>DAIPYV010000092.1:0-13079 GCA_036782555.1 Saprospiraceae bacterium | reverse complement strand
GAGTAAACAATTTGCTTAATTAATTACTCATAAACTCAATCTCGATTCATGATACTTCCAAAATCATGCCAAAATGAGAAAATGAGTGAATTTTTTATTATTTTTTTAATACACCGTAAATCCTTTGCTAACGACTTCCTTACCAGATATGATACTTGCAAAATAGTAAAGACCTTCATTAAGTACAGGGATATCCGCTGATATTATTTTTATTCTTGATGTAGGTGGGATAAAGCTTTGACTATAAATTTCTTGACCTATTGAATTGTAAATTTTTAATACGTGCTCATCTTTGAATGGGGTAGAGTAATTGAGCGTAATGTTATTGTTGCCCCGTGATAGTGAATTGATGACCATACTTTTGGACGGAGGCGTGATGACCTCTTCACAAAAATCCTTATAGATAATTTTGAGTGCATTGAAGATATTGAGCCTACCTCCTGACACGGTTCTATTTGTCAATGAAGTTTTAGTATCTACACCATCCATCAGCGCTTGTTTTATGACTAGAGGTGCTTCAGCTGGATTTTCTCTGATAAAATTATTAAACTCCATACAGTCAGTGGTGTAAAATAACGCAGCCGCTCCAGCTACCATTGGGGTAGATAGAGAGGTACCAGTTTCTGTTCTATAGTTACCTCTTATAGGTAAATCAGTAGTCATGATGCGTGAACCAGGTGCTGCCACATCTACAAACATACCACCAAAACCTGAATCAGGATCTAACTCATCATTGGCGCCTGTACTTGTGACCACCATTATGTAAGGTGATGGGCATGTAGCGGGAACGTCTCCTTCTATATCAATGTCTATGCCATCGTTGGCAGTAGCTACGACACAAAGAATGCCAGCTTGTCCCATTCTATGATAGGTATCACACCAGCTAGGAAAGTCAATCCCAAAATAACCTGTTAATCCCGCCGAGTAATTGAGGACACATATATTGGCTCCTCGAGTGCCACCGGATTCGATATAGTCTTGTTTTTGCTTGAGTACGTATAAGTTAGAAGCTATCACATCACTCACTCTTGTGCCTGAGGTTACAGGAAGTATTTTTGTATTCCAGTTGATACCAGCTATACCTAGGTTATTGTCACCTTCTGCACCTAATACACCTAGTACATTATTACCATGCGATCTGGAATAATGTATTCCTGTATTATTATCTTGATTCCACCCATTTTTGTCATCAATAGTTCCATTGCCATCATTATCGATACCGTCTCCAGGAATTTCATTTTTAAATTCAAAAATATTATAGGATAAATCCTCATGCTCGATGTTAAATCCCTCATCGACTACGGCTATAACAATCTCATTTCCTTCATAGTCTTTTCCACCCGTCGTGATATCCCATGCTTGAAAAGCTTGTATTGTCTGCAAATAAGTTTGTTCGGTAATTCTTGGGTCATTAGGTCTTCTGCGCCATTTTACTTCTCTGTCCCACTCTATACTTATGATTCTTGAGTCATTTTTGAGTCTTTCATAAAGCGCTTCAGTATCATCTGCACTAAAAATAAAATAATCAAAGTCAGGATGTATAGCATCAGCTGTAAAGAAGTTGAGGGAACTGTTTCTAAGTTCAGTGGATAGTTGATTTATGTGTCGTTTTTGAGCTTGAATTATAAGCTTTTCGCTGGGCTGACTATAAGACTGCGTGTGAAGCATAATCGTAAGCCCAAAAGTGATTGTTGTCAATAGTGATTTTAATTTATTCATATGGCATGTTTGTTAGATATATTAATGAATATTTGATTAATTATATTGTTTTATAATTTGCATTTCTTCACATTTTTTTTGTAAGTCTATTAAGTAATGGTGTGCTTTTATCAAAGCTGAACCATACCAAGAAAACATTTCGCCATCTACCAAGATCATATGAGATTCAGGTAAATATTTTTTGAGCTCGATCAAATCTTTTTCTTGAAAAGGGTAAGGCTCAGAGGATAAAAAAATAAAATCGATTTCTTTTGCTTTCATATCGTCAATGCTCAATTCAGGATATCTCGTCTCATCAGACATGGTGTTTTGGAATCCATACGTCGTCATCATGTGATGAATAAAAGTATCTTTTCCTACAGACATATAAGGGTTTTTCCAAATCAAGTAAAGCACTTTTATTGGATGAAGACTAAGCGGGATTTGTTTATTTAAATTTTTTATTTCTTGGCTCAAAGTATCAAATCTGCTTAACGGAAATATTTTTTTGAAATCGTCGCAAAATAATAAAAAATCTTCTGTAGTATTTATGTCGGATACATAAACATTTACATGATCTTCAAGCACTAGTATATCTTCTTTTCTATTTTCTTCCTTATTGGCTATAATTAGGTCGGGTTTTAATGATAATATATCTTCTATTCTTGGATTTTTCGTACCGCCTATGATATTGATATTATTTTTAATATGACTTGGGTTGACACAAAATTTTGTAATACCTACTAGTGTATCTTCCAAACCCACATCACATATAGCTTGAGTCAATGACGGCACGAGTGATATAACTCTGCTAGGTGTTGTATCAAATTTTATCAATCGACCCAAAAAATCCTCAATTTGTATCATTTTTTACCCGTTTTATAAGGTCCTAAGTACATTTTTTCGCCAGCATTTACTTCTAAATCCAAATGGTTTTCCTTAGGAGGTATAGGACAGTTGTACCCATCACTATAGGCACACCATGGATTATAAGATTTGTTAAAATCTATCGTTATTGTCCCATCTTTGATATCGCTCATATTTTGATTGATATACCTGCCGCCACCATATGTAGTTACACTATTGGTTTCATCTTTGAATGGAAGGAATAGTAAGTTAGCTGCCATTGGGTTCATGCTTTGTGCACTTTGATACAGCTGTAGATTGATAGTTTTGTCTTCATAGTGACATATGACTGTCGCATAGACTTTATAGGGTTTTTGGATGCCAGAGTAGGTTGGGATTTCAAATATAGGATTGTTTTTTTCAATTTCGCATGTGCACTGTAATACCCATTGTGTATTGGGATCAAAAAAGTCAAGATATTGGATGTCTTCAGCATTTAGGGGTGATCGTTCGTCATTCAAAAAACTACTTTTATACGTTTTTCTATAGGCGTCTAAGGTCTGACTATAATTTAAATTTTTATGAGGCTTGGAGCACGAATAGAAAAATGTGCCTGTAAAAGTGACTAAAACGATGTATAGAATAGAAAACCGCATACAAATGTTTATTTTTTCATAATTCTGAATGATAAAATGAACAAATTGTTTAATAAATAGTAATTTTGCGATGAATTATTGACAATCAACCGCATTGCATATGGGAAAAGATTCATTTCTCCTTTTGACTATTCTTCTAATAACTACTTCTTTGCAGTCCTGCAAGTCTGAAGATGCTATGATTACTGAATCTATAGTAGGGGTTTGGGATGTTTATGTATCTAAGATTAACAAAAAGGATAACGATTTTGTCCGCAATGGTTGGTTTGAATTTACGAATGAAAATACTGTCAACTCCAATGTTTTTCCAGACCAATCCTCAAAGAGTTTTTCTATTGAGAATAAAAGGTTAAAAATTGAAATGGAGCCTACATTTGATTTGAAAATTTCAGAATTTACCCAGGACACTTTACATATCGAAGGTAAGTTAAGTTACTACTATATGGAATATTTTATGGTAAAAAGAAAAAATTGATGAGATATCCTCTTTTTTTACTCTTGTTATGGGTTATTTTTATAGGATGTAAAGCGGAGAAAAATCCTATCTTAGAGGTAGAAGACGCTCCGATTGATTTTGTGAGTTTAGATAAATCGGAGGCAGATTTAGAAAACCTGAAGGCTATTCATAATAGACAGGATGGTGCCTATATCTTAGATTGGCGTTATTTATTGTCCACCCGTTTCGATCAAGAGTACAATGAGGAATTGGGTATGGAAGTTGATGTACCATTATTTAGTGATACCTTATCAGCACTGCATGGAGAGCTCGTCACTTTGAGCGGATATTATATACCAGTAGATGAGACGGGCGATGAAAATATAGTCATTTTATCTGCCTATCCTTATGCTCAGTGTTTCTTTTGTGGGCAGGCTGGAGTGGAGTCTATCATTGATGTATTACCTCAAAAATCAATACCTAGACTAAAAACTGATGACAGAGTATCTTTTAGAGGTCGTCTAAAGTTAAATAGCCAGGATTATGATTATTTGATTTATATTTTAGAAGATGCGGAACTAATTAAATAATGGCTTAAGGCTAACTTGATAATGTTTGACTTAATAGATTCCATTGATTACAATACCGTTCTTCAAAATATTTTTAAACTATAGCTATCTAATTAAAACATTATTCTTAATTTTGTGCCCAATGCAGAAAAGTGTTTTAAAATTGTTTTTTTTGATTGTAGTTTGTTTTTTTCTTACTGCAACACCTTTGCTTTTGTCACAGTCAGCTTCTAATCCATTTGAAATCAAGCCCCGATTAAAAGAGTTGACTGTAAATTCCCAAAAAGAAAACAAAAAAACAAATCTAGACCAAATTTCGACGGGAATAATAGACACTACTGAAAATAAAGAAATTCCATCTTTAAATCAAAATTTGTCATCAATTGAAACAGGAAGTCCTCAAGAAGTAGAAACTAAAGAACAAAAAGAAGTCAACCCCTTTGATGTAGATCATGTACCACTAAGGAAACTTGCAGCATCAAATAGCTCCGTAACCACTTCAACAATTAATGACAAAGAGCGGAACAATAATTTTTTATTTTGGTACTTACTTTTAGCCACTGTTTTATTCGCCATTGTCATCAATACTAATTATAAGAGTTTGAGCCTGGCCGGTAAGTCTATTATTAATGATAACCTTTTGAAGCTTTTCATGCGCGAACAAGAAGATAGGTTTTCACTTTCTATATTTTTACTCTACATAGTGTTTTTTATTAATTTAAGCGTTTTTATCTATATTTTAGCTCATTACAAATTTAATTTAGAAATAGATTTAAGATTTATATTCTACATATTATTTGTTTTAGGATTTTATTTAACAAAACACTTACTCCTGGCTTTTTTGGGCTTTGTCTATGAAATCGATAAATATACGAGTATATATAGTTTTACTATCATGGTTACAAATATAATAATAGGCATAATGCTATTACCACTCAATTTTGTTTTTACTTTCAGTAATGAGCCATTTAAAAACATTGCGTTTATATTTTCATTAGTTTTTATAGCTGCAATTTTAATAATTAGAGTACTTAGAGGCATTTTTATTGTTTCTCATCAATTTTTTAACTATTTTTTTCAAATAATTATTTACCTTTGCGCCTTCGAAATTGCGCCTATGTTTGTTTTGGCAAAATTTCTAATGAATTTGCAGCGTTAAAGAGGCTTTGGCAGTAGTAGATTTTTTTATCTACACACTTAGATTAGAATCTTTTTAGAGTAAAGTCAATACATTAAATGGGAAGAAATAGTATTGTTAATGAGGATGAAAATAGAGTTATGGAGGAAGAATATAGACCAGTGAAATCCATCCTAATCTCACAACCACAACCAGAGGATAATAAATCTCCTTACACTTTGCTCACTACAAAATATGAGATAAAGGTGGATTATAGGCCTTTTATTGTAGTGGAACCTGTGACAGAAAAAGAGTTTAGGAAAAATCGTATCATAATGAGTGATTTTCCTTGCGTGATTTTCAATAGTAAAGGTTCAGTAGATAACTTTTTTAGGTTGGCTGAAGAGACCCGATGCAGGATATCTCAAGACACTAGGTACTTTTGTATGACAGAGGCTGTAGCTAATTACCTTCAGAAATTCATACTATACAGAAAACGAAAAGTATTTATAGGCAATAGGAGAGCTGAAGATTTGGCTCATTATTTCAATAAATATTCCAAACTGAAATTTTTACTTCCATCATCCAATTTGGGATCAGCCGAAGTAGTCAATTACCTTAATTCTTTAAATATTGATTTTACTCAGGTGGTTATGTACAAAACTGTTTCTGCAGATTTATCTGACTTGAGTGATGTTTATTATGATATATTGGCATTTTTCAGTCCTCAAGGAATAGAGTCCCTATTTGAAAATTTTCCAAATTTCGAGCAGGGTAATACCCGTATTGCTGTATTTGGTAATACCACTCTTAAGGCAGCTGAAGATGCAGGTCTCTATGTCAATATTAAAGCACCTACTCCTGATTGTCCTTCAATGATGATGGCCATAGAGAATTATGTGCAAAAGACAACAAACAAGTAAGTTTACCTTGTTTAGCTGGATTTTTCTTTAAGATTTTGATGATTGTCAATAATTTTAACGCTTTTTTTTAAATCATTTTCTACCTTTTTTTATTTTAACGGAAATACTTTGTGAAAATGGTTTTTAAGGATGTATTGAAAATAGAATTGACAAAACCACTTCCTGGAGAGGAAGCTCAAAACTTAATGTCCCCAAGTTATGCTCATGCGTATAGAGTACCCAAACCCAACTACAAGGAAGCCTGCGTGGTACTTTTGATACACATCAAAGAAAATCTGCCCTATATCACTTTAATAAAAAGAGCTTACAGCCATCCAGAAGACAAACATGGTGGACAGATAAGTTTTCCTGGCGGTAAGGTCGATGAAGACGATTGTTCTTTTGAATATTGTGCACTAAGAGAGCTCTATGAAGAACTGGGGCTAGACCCAAATAAAATCGAGATTTTAGGTCGTCTATCTTCTCTTTATGTCTATGTCTCTCATTTTTTAGTCTATCCTTTCGTGGGCTTTATCCATGGCGTTCCTAACTATATACCAGAAGAATCTGAAGTAGCCCAAGTTTTTGATGTACCTTTGCATCACTTTTTGGATACAAAAAACATTAAGTTGAAAACCCTTCATTCTAATGGTCACGAAATAAAAGACATGCCCTATTATGATATAAATGGTGACATTTTGTGGGGCGCCACAGCTATGATTTTAAGCGAATTCATTGAATTGATTAAGAAGGGAAGCTTAATTTGAATCTCTAATTTTCATTCTTGAGATTCTGTTAGTAATTAACACATAAAATATGATTAAGCTTGTCTCATACTATGAATTCATTTTATATAATGGAAATAGTTATTGAGTAGTTATAAATCCCAGCTGTGTAATGCAATTGCGGTACATATATGTAATGAATACTTTATTCTAAACGACTCTTGTGAGCTATTATATTGTTGTTTTCAATATTTACCGTCCCCAAAGGATTTAGTTTTATCACCTAATGCGGGATTATTTTTACCTGTATTGGATAGAAGGAATAGTTTATAAGCTGGAATAGAATTTTGAAATTCATGTTTGAAGTCCGGTTAATCTATTGTTAAAACTCATAATTTATGCATTAACCTTTTTATCTTGTGCCGTTATGAAAAAACATACTATACGGTTAATATGTTATGTGATAAATGGAAGATAAAGATATAAATATTAAGGCAGAAAGTCCAAGACGTTTTGTCTGGACAAAATGGTTTAAGCGTTTGTTTATATTCATTTTTCTAGTTATAACCCTATTGATAGTGCTTCTTAAATCAGAAACTGTACAAAACTATCTTTTAAATACCCTAACAAAAAGTATATCAGAAAAAACCAATACAAAAATATCAGCACAGGAGATAACCTTTAGTTTCTTTGATGGTCTGGGTTTACAAGGGCTCAGCGTAGTAGACAATACCTCAAATGATACCATCATCTACGGTGGTAAGCTCAATATTTCACTTAGAAAGAACTTACTATCACTTCTAAATAATAAATTAGACTTGAGCTACATAGGACTCAAAGATATAAAGTTAAATATTATTACCGAAATAGGCTCTTACTCATCTAATTTAGACAAATTTTTAGCTAATTTGTCATCTAAAGAGGGAGACTCATCAAAACCTGGATTAGAAATTGACTTTAAAAGTATAGATTTATCCAACATTGATATATTTATACATGACAAAAATCAAGGTAAATATCTAAAATTCTTTTTGCAATCGGGTAGCATCGAAATTAATCAAATAGACCTAGCATGCAATGAAATTGATATAGAATCTATAATATTGGACCGACCGATTTTTCATCAACAAATATACGGTGAAAACTGTAAAATTACCGATGATTTGAATATAACTTTAGAAAATAATGCAGGGTTTCGTCAACCTTTAGTTGGGGTTTTAAGAGAGTTGATTATCAAGGATGGCAGTGTAGGCTTTTTTAATAGTCAAAAAGTACCGCTAAAAACATATTTAGATTACAATAATTTTTCTTTTGATGAAATTGATTTGTTAGTCAAGAATGTCGAATTGACGGATGGATTTTCAATAGAAGGGCGATTAGAAATGCTAAATGCTAAAGATAATACGGGGTTCAAAATAAAAAATATAGCCATAGACACATTTTTGCTCAATAAAGAAATGATAGAATTGAAATCCTTTGTAATCTCAGCGGGAAATACCCAAGTCAGAGATTATCTGATGCTCAGTTTTGAAGATTGGTCTGCATTCAGTAATTTTGGTTATGATGTCTATATTAATGCTGATTTAAGAAATACCCAAGTCTATTTAGGTGATATTGCCCACTTTGTGCAAGGTCTTTATAAATCTAATTTTGTCAATCAAAACGCTAAAGAGCTCATTACTGTCAACGGAAAATATGCTGGCTTTATCAATAATATTGGAGGGCGTGATGTGGAGATAAAAATGAGTGATAGATTATATCTTACAGGGATTTTTAATACTAGAGACTTGTTGGATTCAGATAATACACTTTTGAATGTCCGTTTGGATAATTTTAAAACTAGTATGCGTCGTATCAAACAAATATTTCCTCAATTTAGACCTCCAGAAAACTTTTTTAAGCTGGGAAATATTAATTTTAGAGGGAGATTTGATGGCTTTTTGGAAGATTTTGTAGCTTTTGGCACACTCAACTCAGATTTGGGGTCTGCATCTATGGATATGTCCTTAAACATTCGAAACGGTATAGAAAAGTCTAAATATTCTGGAAATATTGATCTAAAAAACTTTAATCTTAAAGCATGGAGTGACAATGACGATTTAGGAAAAATAAGTGTTTCCGCTAAGGTGACTGAAGGTATTGGCCTCACATTAAATAGCGTAAAAGCTAATTTGACAGCGGTTGTGAGCAATTTTGGATTTAAAAATTACAATTATCAAAACGTCACTTTAAAGGGTAATCTAGATAAAAATACTTTTGATGGACAATTAACGTCCCAAGACAAAAATTTTGACTTAGCTTTTAATGGTAATTTTGAGTACTTTCCAGACAACTCATTTTTAAACTTTGATGCCGATATTAAAAATATTGACCTAAAGGCTTTAAATTTTTCCAAAGACAGTACACTCATATCCGGAAATATTCAAACCAATGTGTCAGGTACCAATCTCAATGATTTTATTGGCGACATAGTGATGGATAGTATTCAAGTCTATTTCAAAAATGAATATTATGTATTGGATCAATTACTACTCTCATCTAAGATTAATACCGAAAAAGAAAAGGTATTTTTATTTAAAGGGGATTTGGGTGAAGCTAGCATCATAGGGCAGTACGATTTAAATAACCTATTACCATCTCTCAAAAGAGTTATGTATTCCAACCATAAGGAAGTCTATAAGCTCATCAATGATGAAATTGTGACGAGTGGAGCCAATCAAAGATTTGACTTCAATCTAGATTTAGGACACTCTAAAAACTTTTTAGGACTATTGGGCTTAAAAAATGCTTATTTTACTAAAATGCAACTGAAGGGGCGCATAGATACTTACAAAAATGATTTTTCCTTAGCGGCTGATTTTCCGAGTTTATACATTTCTAAAAACTATTTTAGGCGGTTGAATCTTTTAGTTAATACCAATAATGGTTTGGGTGATATCATAGTGAGTGTAGACTCTACACACGCGATAGGAAGACCATTCAATCCTATAGACTTCCAAGCCAAAATAAAAGGAGACACAGTAACTTTTGATATCTCAACAGAGCGTCTTTCGGCTGCATTGGATGAGATTGCCATTAAAGGTGATTTGACACCACATCCCAAAGGATATAGGTTTAGCATTTATGAGAAAAGGTTAATATTACTCGGTTCAAGTTGGAAAATACAATCTAATAATAGCCTTGTTTTTGGTAAAAACTATATCAATTTCTCTAATTTCTATATCACCGATGGTACTAGCCGTGTAGAATTTAATGATACTAATAACAATAAAGGTGTCAATATCGGGCTTTCAAATCTAGATTTATCGGTTATCAATAAGTTAGTTAATGTAAACCAACTGCAATTTAATGGAGCTTCAAGTATCTCTTTAAATATTCCTGATATTTTTGATAAGAATCCATCAGTATCTGGATATATCAATGTACCTCAGTTTTATATCAATAAAATGCCTTATGGCTCTATTTTTATCGATGTGGATTATGTCAAAGACAATTTAAAAATGAATGCTTCCATAGGAGATTTCATTGCATTGAAAGGTACATATCATCTCCAAACCAAGGAATTGGACTCAAAAGTACGACTGCGCAAGGCACCACTAAAAATCGTTGAATACTTTTTAAAAGAAGGTATCAAGGATACGGATGGCTTTGTGTACGGCGATATCATGGTCTCAGGTAATCAGTCTGGTGTAACAATGAATGGAGAAGGAGAAGTCCGACTCGGGAAAACTACCGTAATATATACTGGAGCTACGTATACTTTTGATAAACAAAAATTTACAATGACTGAAAAAATTATTGACCTTACAGGTGTAGAATTAAAGGATATAAATGGAAATATAGGCAGTGTCCAAGGAAGGTTGACACACAACTTTTTTGCAAAATTTGGTGTCAATGCGACTATATCAGGTAATAATATAGTGGCACTAAATACTACGAAGGCTGACAATCCTGATTATTATGGCTACTGTGTAGGGGACATTACAGCTTCATTCAATGGTTTATTTGAAAAATTGAATATGGATATTACAGGTGTGACACGAGCGGGAAGTAAGTTAAGCATACCTGTCAATAATTCACAAAAAGCTATAGAAGCTAGCTTTATAAAGTTTAAGACAAAAGAGGACAAGAGCAAACCTAAAAGTTCAGATAATTCTCTCAAAGGAATAAATCTGCAAATGGCATTGACCATAACTCCAGATGCTGAAATGAACATTATTTTTGATGAATCTCGAGGTGATGTCATCAGAGGGAGAGGAAGGGGAAACATCAAAGTTGAAATCACTAGAAATGGAGATTTTGAGATCTTTGGAGGTTATGATATTGAGTCAGGAGAATATTTATTTACAGCCCCTATCCTTTTATTGGCCAAACCCTTCATCATAGAGCGAGGTGGTCGTGTGCAATGGACGGGAGATCCTGTTAATGCTACATTGGATATTACCGCAAAGTACCGTACACGTACTAACTCACTTCGCAATTTTGTTTCAGAATACCTCGTTGATATAGTCACTGATGATCCTCAGCTTAGAGAAAGTGTAGATGTAGAGGTCAACTTAAATTTGGGAGGCTTTCTTTTTAGTCCTGAAATAAGCTTTGGACTTAATTTCCCCAATCTAATAGGCGAAGCCGCCAACATTGTAGAGAATAAGTTGAGACTGTTACAAAATAACCCACAAGAAATAAACAGCCAGGTTTTGGGTTTAATCGTATTCAATAGTTTCATGCCTTCATCCAATGTCGGCGGGGTATTTGGTACGTCAGGTATTCAGTCAGCAAGTATAAATACTCTAAGTGAATTTTTGGCTTCTCAGCTTTCACTATATATCACCAATGTACTCAATACTATAGTGAGCGATGATAGCTTTATCTCTAGTATAGATTTTGGACTCAATGTACGTAACAATAACTTTGGTGTACCCAATGTAGATTTTGTACCTGATGAAGTGGGAATTCGCAATACTATATACTTCAAAAACAATCGTTTGTCTATAGATTTGGGAGGTCAATATGTTTATCAATTTTTAGGACAGTCTATTAATCAAGTTTTACCAGATTTTGCCTTAGAGTTTGTTTTGACAGAGGATAGGAAAATGAGGATAAGACTGTATGGCAAAACGGATTTGGATATACTCAATGGTAATTTAAGACAAAAATACGGACTCGGAATAGGGTATAGAACTGAGTTTGGATCGGTATTAGATTTTGAAAATGCATTAAAGCAATCTGTACAGGAAGTAATAAATAATAACTAAAAAATGGTAGAATTAGGCAAAAGAACATCTCTTAAAGTTTTAAAAAATTCTGATTATGGATTATTTTTAGAAGGAGACAATTTAGGAGAAATACTACTTCCCAAAAGGTATGTCACTCCAGATATGAATATCGGAGATCAGATAGAGGTGATGATATTTTTAGATGGGGAAGAAAGGGTAGTGGCTACTACAGAGATACCCATAGCTGAAGTTTTTGAATTTGCTATGCTCAAAGTCAATAGTATAGAGAAAGTAGGAGCATTTTTAGACTGGGGTGTGAGCAAGGACTTGTTTGTACCTTTTGCAGAACAGAGGGTAAAAATGGAGGTAGGACGGAAATATCTAGTATATATCTTCTTAGATCCCAAAACCGAAAGATTATTGGGTAGCTCAAAGTTGGAAAAGTTTTTTGATAATAACCCCATAGACTTAACTCCTGGACAAGAAGTCAATCTCATGGTTTGGCATCCTACACCGTTGGGCTACAAAGCCGTCATCGAAAATCAATATGAGGGCTTGATCTATAAGAATGAGGTATTCAAAGACCTCCGTATTGGAGAAAAAATAAAAGGTTTTGTGAAAAATGTAAGGCCTGATGGAAAAATAGATTTAACACTTGAATATAAATCCTACTCCAAAACGGACAAGCATTCTGAAAAAATCTTATCTTTACTTAAGTCTGCTGGCGGTCAGCTACCTTACAATGATAAGACTGACCCTGAAGTAATTTACAAGATATTTGGCTTCAGTAAAAAGGTATTTAAAATGGCCATAGGCAAACTATACAAAGAGCGCATAATAGACATTTCAGAAAAAGGAATAAAGATTGTCACTTAATTCTAAAATTTAGGTCCATTGCGCGAGGTAAAGTTTAA
>DAIPYV010000091.1:0-13217 GCA_036782555.1 Saprospiraceae bacterium | reverse complement strand
CTTCATCAAGTGAAAATACTTGTTTTTCTTTTTCGGCCATAACGCCTGCTTTTTGATAATCTCCTACCCTCTTTTCAAAAAAGTTGGTCTTACCCTGCAATGATATCATATCCATCCAAGGGAATGGATTTTCGGCATGGTACACTTTGCTATTTCCTAATGAGGCCAAAAGCCTATCCGCCACAAATTCTATGTACTGACACATCATTTCAGCATTCATACCTATCAGTTTGACAGGTATCGCATCAGTTACAAATTCTTTTTCTATCTCCACAGCATCCATGATGATGGCTTGGATAGTATCTATGGGTAGCTTATGTACTATATGCTCATTATAAAGCAAACATGCAAAATCGCAATGCATGCCTTCGTCTCGGCTGATGAGCTCATTGGAAAAAGTTAGCCCAGGCATCAATCCACGCTTTTTGAGCCAAAAAATAGAACAAAAAGAGCCTGAAAAGAATATACCCTCTACAGCGGCAAATGCTATCAATCGCTCAGCAAAATTTCCATTTTCTATCCATCTTAAAGCCCAATCTGCTTTTTTCTTTACACATGCCATTGTATCTATGGCATTGAGCAAATAATCCTTCTCTTTAGCATCTTTTATGTAGGTATCTATGAGTAATGAATAAGTTTCAGAATGGATATTTTCCATCATGATTTGAAAACCATAAAAAAACTTGGCTTCAGTGTATTGTACTTCTCTGACCATATTTTCAGCCAGATTTTCATTAACGATACCATCTGATGCAGCAAAAAAGGCTAACACATGTTTGATAAAGTGTCTTTCGTCATCATTAAGCTTATTGGTCCAGTCACTAATGTCTTGATGAAGGTCAATTTCTTCAGCTGTCCAAAAGCTTGCTTCGCTTTTTTTGTAAAAACTCCAGATGTCATTGTGTTCTATTGGAAATAAAACAAAGCGTCCTGGGTTTTCTTTTAACAAGGGTTCGATAGGTTGTTGCATTTATGTTGTTTTTAATGTATTCTAATATTACACCCCAACTTATTAATGATTTTATTAATATGTCGGAATGGAGTGCAAAGTACAACAGTTTTTTGGCGAAAAGTCTAAAAATTACCCACATAGTTATCCACACACTGTGGATAACTTTATTAAAATATTAAATGTCAACATAATATAAAATTAAAACAAACTGATGGATGTTAATAAGTTTTAATATAGCTTTAAATTATTTAGTTTCCAATTTTTAATATATATCATAATTATATAATAACTGATGGATATATTAATGAAAGGAATTAAATAAAGTAAAACGTTAACATATTTAAATAGGCACATAATGCTAACAATTAGGTGAATGATAAGCATCTAAAATAATATAAGATAAAAATAAGTAAACTTATGTATTTCATTCTATATGGGCGTTCACATTTATATTTTCGATGATGAGATATTGACTTAAAACGCTCAAGAGCCGAAAAAAAAATAAACTAATATCTTTGATTTAACGATAAAATACTGTATTTTATCCAAATTATTATTTTTGATGATAGTAAAGGTTTAATTTTGAGGCTCCAATCTCTTTGTATGAAATTTATAATTTAAGGATGTGAAGATTTTTTTGAAAATATTTTTGGAAAGTAGTTTACAAGCATTAAGTGCTTTAGCTGGCAATAAATTAAGGACCTTTCTATCCTTATTGGGCATCACTATTGGAATATTTTGCATCATAACAGTTAAATCAGCTGTAGACTCACTTCAAAAAAACATCGTGGATGGATTTAATGAATTGGGCAGCGATGTTATCTATCTAGACAGAATGCCTTGGAATGAAGATCCAGGTATGAACTTCTGGAAGTATGCAAAACGGCCTACACCCACATTTGAAGATCATGAAGCTATTCAAAAAAAATCTAAGTTAGCTGACAATTCTGCCTTTGTGGTATTTACAGGTGGCCGTACTATCAAGTACGAGTCTAACTATGTATCTAATGCATTTATAATGGGTAGCACTCTTGATTATAACAAAATCCAAGATATAAAACTGCAAGAGGGTCGATACTTCACGACTTCAGAGTATAATTCAGGCGCCAATAAAGTCATTTTAGGATATAAGTTGTATAAAGAACTCTTCCCAACTGTAGATGGTGTCGGTCAAAATGTCAAACTTTTTGGTCAAAAATATCAAGTAATAGGCTATCTAGAAAGCGAAGGTGAAAATGTTTTTAATTTTTTAAATTTTGATGAAGTCATTTGGATTAGTTTTCCTAATATTAGGAAATTTGTGAACACAAGAGAAGAAAATACAACTGGCAAAATGCTGGTAATAAAGGCCTCTGACCCAAACAAACTACAAGAACTAAAAGGAGAAATCACTGGCATCATACGTGCCAATAGACGATTAAAACCTCTGGAAGGTGATAACTTCGCACTCAATGAATTATCCATGTTGTCTCAGGTTTTAGATAGTGTGTTTAAAGTGCTTAACATCGCTGGATTTATGATAGGTATTTTTGCATTGATAGTGGGTATGGTAAGTGTGGCTAATATCATGTTTGTATCTGTTAAAGAACGAACCAATATAATAGGCATAAAAAAAGCTCTTGGAGCCCAACGTAAAGTTATTTTAGCAGAATTTTTAATTGAGTCTGTTATCTTGTGTATAATAGGAGGCTTGATTGGTCTTATTTTGGTTTTTATCAGTCTAAAACTCATATCTATGGCTATACCTTTTCAGATGTCGATGTCTGTAGGTAATATGTTGGTCGGCGTGGTCACATCCATTTTAGTAGGTGTCCTTTCTGGTGTCATTCCTGCCATACAAGCATCTGCATTAGATCCAGTAGAAGCTATAAGAGCCTAATTAATTAAGTAATGTCCTATTCAAACAAATATGTGTTTTTTTTATTTATAAAAAATGCAACCTACAGACAACTTATTTATACTAATTAAAACCTTAACAAGGTCTGAAAAAAGACAATTTAAACTCTATGCCACCCGTTTAGAGCTCAATGCTGAAGCTAAGTTTTTGCAACTTTTTGATATCATGGACAAAATGAAAACCTACAATGAAGAAGATATTTTAAAGTCAAAAATCGTTACAAAAAGCCAACTCTCCAATCTCAAAGCCCATCTATATAAACAAATATTGATTAGTCTCAGGATGAACCCACTGAATCAGAACATTAGATTAGTAATCCGAGAACAGTTGGATTTTGCGACTATTTTATATCACAAAGGTCTGTTCAAACAAAGTCTGAAAATATTAGATAAAACCAAGACCTTGGCACTCAATTATGAAGAAAAAAATCTCGCTTATGAAATCATAGAACTTGAAAAAGTCATTGAGTCTCAATATATCACACGAAGTGACATAAATAGAGCTGACCAGTTAGTCAAACAGTCAAAAGATATTAATAGAAAAAACGTTTTGACCAGTAGGTTGTCTAACCTGTCACTGATGCTATATAATATCATGCTAAAAAAAGGGTATGCCAAAAGCGCGGAAGAGATCAATGATATCACCTTGCTTTTCAACAAGCAGATGCCCAAATACAATATTGCCAATATGGAGTTTCGTGAAAAACTTTGGCTTTATAAAACCTATTTGTGGTACTATTTCTTAATACAAGACCTCATCAATGTCTATAAATATGCTCAAAAATGGGTCAATCTTTTTAAGGATTATCCCGAAATGATTAAGACTAATCCTGTGTGGTATATCAAAGGTGTAAATTCTCTGCTTGAAGTGACTTTTTTATTAAATTACAAATCTGTTTTTGATGCCACTATGAGCGAATTTGAACATGTCACTCAAGGTGATACTATTGTAAAAAATGACAATAATGTGATACTCATAAGTTTGACCCGCTACACGCATCAAATCAATATGTGTTTTCTATCTAATGAATTTCAAAAAGGTTTACAACTCATAGATGGAATTGAAAATATTTTAATAAAATATACTGACAAAATAGACAATCATCATGTGATGGTTCTTTATTATAAGATAGCGTGTCTTTACTTCGGGTTAGAGCAGTATCACAACACTATTTATTACTTGAGTCTCATCATCAATAATCGAAAAGAACATGTCAAAGAAGAACTCATGTGTTTTGCTAAAGTTTTAAATCTCATATCTCATTACGAGGCAGATTTGGATGATAAATTGGAGTACCAATTGAAAAGCACATACGCATTCTTATTAAAAATGGACAGCCTCCAACAAGTACAAAAGGAGATGATAAGCTTTATAAAAAATATCAGTAAGGCTTTTCCCAATGAAATAAAAAAGGAACTGAAAACCCTACATGAAAAATTGTACCCCTTGCAATTTCATCCGTATGAAAAAAGGGCTTTTTATTACCTTGATGTCCTTTCTTGGATAGAAAGTAAGCTAGAAAACCGAACCATAATGGAAATTATAAACGACAAAAGAAAAAGATAAATATCAACTTTTTCTCACCAGATATTCTTCAAGGACTTCAGCAAGGACTTGTTTTTTAAAGGTATCAGCACTACAAGCTTCCAAATGAGAAAGTGCCAAATCTCTATAGGCTTCAATGACTTGTTTAGCATATTCGACCACATGTACGTCTTTAAATATTTGTGTGACTTCCTTGATTTTATCATCCTTAGAGATAATATAAGATGTATCAAAATACAACTTATTCAATTTTTCTTTTTGTTTTTCAGTCGCCAATTCGAGAGACTTTAGAAAGAGATAGGTTTTTTTGTTTTGTAGTATATCTCCCCCAATCGTTTTACCCACCAAATCTGCTTCCCCAAAAGCATCTAAAATGTCATCTTGAAGCTGAAAAGCTATACCAAAGTTTTTTGCAAATTCGTACAGATGTCTTTGATCTACGTACAAAGCGCCATTGACTAAACTTCCCATCTGAATACTCGCCGCAATCAGCACAGATGTCTTATAGGTGATCATTTTTATGTACTCATCTATAGTGACATCACATCTTTGCTCAAAATCCATATCCCACTGTTGTCCCTCACACACTTCAAAGGCCATTTTATTAAAGACCTCCATAAGTCGTGTAATCAATTGCGGCTCCCGATATTCCAAAAGGTATTGATAGGACTGTATCATCATCACATCACCCGAAAGTATCGCTGTATTGGTATTATATCTGTGGTGTACTGTGGGTTGTCCTCGTCTCAATGGTGCTTCATCCATGATGTCATCATGAAGCAATGTAAAATTATGAAAAACCTCCACTGCAAGGGCTACTTTTAATGCTCTATCAGCCTCACCGTACAACCCCGCACCCAAAAGCGCAAATATGGGTCTTAGCCTTTTACCACCCAAAGATAATATATAATCAGCAGGCTCATAGAGACTCTTAGGTTCTCTTGTCAATGGATTTTGATCTAAATAATTTTTAAAAAGCGAACTATACTGATCTATGACTTGTGACATGTAATTAA
Source organism: Saprospiraceae bacterium (assembly GCA_036782555.1). Taxonomy (GTDB): domain Bacteria; phylum Bacteroidota; class Bacteroidia; order Chitinophagales; family Saprospiraceae; genus OLB9. Next base: position 7,807 of record DAIPYV010000091.1, on the reverse strand, counting down.
TTGATTTTAAATTTGACGTATTTAATTTTTCTACCGTTGGCAAGATGCGACCTTTCATAATAAGTCTTATACTCCAATTCCGGAAAGTCAAGGGCATCTTGATAAATATCGTCTTTTGTATAAATAAGGGTAGCGCCGTCGTACTGACTGATTGTATTTAACGTAAACTCATAAAGAGTGGAATCATCAGTTTTTAGATGAATAAGGGCACCTGGTTTAATAATCTTCTGATACCTATCTAAAAATTTAGCACTTGTCAATCTTTTATTTTCTTTACTTTCTCTAAGAAATGGATCTGGAAACGTAATCCATATTTCATCCACTTCACTTTCACCAAAGAAAAGCGTAATTTGCTCAATTCTTGTCCTTAAAAAAGCCGCATTGTTTAGTTGGTTGTCTAGTGCGTAGGAAGCGCCTTTCCAAATACGTGCACCTTTAACATCCACACCAATAAAATTTTTGTTGGGATAGGCTTCTGCAAGAGCTACAGTATATTCACCTCTACCACATGCCAATTCTAGTACCAACGGATGGGTGTTTATAAAGTGTGAAGATATCCAACGGCCTTTTAGATCTACCTCTTTATCTTTATCAACAATTAATTTGGGAAACTTAGGGTCGTAGTTTTCATATACATTAGAAAATGTTAATAAGTCACCGAACTTCTTTAATTTGTTTTTGCCCATGAATGATGGCTTTAATTTATTTTTTGGCAAAACTACTACATTAAACAAAAACAACTGTAAATTTTATCGGTAAAAATGGATGAAATTAGAAATAAAAGCTCTATGTTTCCATAATTAAAAAAGATTTAACATTTCTTTTTCATGCTAAAAGTCAGCAAAAAAACAAGAGTTGCGTTATATAACTGTATATTTGCACGATTTTTATATTTAAAAAATAATAATGATTAGAAATTTTTTAGTTTTTGTATTGTTGGTGATCTTCTCATTTAGCGCTGCAGCACAGAAATTCGGTATAAGGGCGGGACTCAATTATAATAAGTTTTCGGGGCCACTTGAACAAGGACTCAGTGAAAGGTTTATTTATTCTGGAGGTTTTCACTTTGGAGTCAATTATCAGTATAAGGTGGCTGATAAATTATTTGTATCAGGAGAAGTATCATTTATTCAGATGGGGACCAGACACGAAATATTGGGTAATGGTTATTTTAAAATCCCTATAACCTCTCGTAATGACTGGGTCAATTTTAATGCTTTCAGCTATCAAAAAGGGTATATGGAATACAGCATAAAAGTATCTAATGCCTATGTAAATATCCCCATTATCCTTCATTACAAACCACATAAAAATATTGAATTAATTGGTGGTGGCTACATGGCCTTCCTTGTGCAGCCTCGAGGCAATGGTACATTGTATTTTGACCAGAATAATGATAGGATATTTTTTAAACAAACACTCATTCACAACTATAATAAAGACGTAGCCAAGGGTATTAATTCTAATGGCGGTATAGGTCCAGCTATTTTCTTAGGAGAAGAAATTATAACTATGGCTAAAGAAACAGGCGCCTATTATAATTATCTGGAAAGTGAAATGAATGGCACACTTTATAGAAGTTTTGACCTCGGTTTGACAGGTGGATTCAATTACTATTTCAATAAAGGCTTTTATCTAGGATTAAGATATGATTTTGGCTTATTGGATGTGACCGATAATAGAATGGATATGCTCCGTAGCAGATACGATGAAGAAAATTTACAAATGATCCCATCCAATCACTTTGATAGGAATACTGGTTTTCAAATTTCTTTAGGTTTTAGATTTTAAGCTTATCTAAAATAATATAGAACATGTTACAACCCACAACTTATAATTTTTTAGTCGAACTTAAAGAAAACAATAATAAGGAGTGGTTTGCAGCCAATAAAAAGACCTACGACAAGGTAAAAGATAATTATTACTTATTGGCAAATGAATTATTAGCAGGAGTAAAAATATTTGACCCCCATCTCGAAGGTATTACACATAAAGACTGTGTTTTTAGGGTAAATCGAGATATAAGGTTTTCGGCTGACAAATCTCCCTATAAAACCAATTTAGGCATAGCCATAGCGCCTGGAGGAAAAAAAATACTTAATGCAGGTTATTACGTTCACATCGAACCTGGTTCGTCATTTGTTGGAGGTGGATTATGGATGCCGCCAGCTGATATTTTGCTTAAAGTCAGAAAAGAAATATCCTATTTCTATGATGAGCTTAAAAAAATATTATCAGATACATCATTTACTCAATATTACAAGGGATTTGATGACCACATGACGCCAAAGCTTTCAAGACCACCTAAAGGTTTTTCGCCAGAAGATCCCTCCATTGATATTCTCAAACTAAAAAGTTTTATTTTCACCCAACCTATAAGTGATACTCACTTAACTCAGCCTGAGTTTAAAGATTATATTTTGGACTGTTTTAAAGCCATCAAGCCAGCCCTAGACTTTATCAACAGAGGTATAATGAGTGATGAAAATGGAGGATTAATTTAGATTTTAAGTCTGATTATTTGCAAAGTAAGTATTTTTTATTTAATAATTAACTTTGTTTATAAACACTATTACCGAATGTCTTGTTTGAAAACAGGAATAAATACAATCATAATGTCTGAAGGATACATACAATCAACGACTGAAAACAGAATCACCACCATAGAATTTTTTCACCCAGCTCAAAACTCATTACCTAGTCATCTACTAGCTAATTTATCTAAGTCTATAACAGATGCCGGAAAAGACGAACAAACTATATTAATAGTTTTAAAAAGTTCAGGAAATAGAACTTTTTGCGCTGGAGCTAGTTTTACAGAACTCATTGAAATAGACTGTTATGAGACAGGCAAAGAGTTTTTTATGGGCTTTGCCAACGTCATCAATGCCATACGAAAATGTCCTAAAATTGTCGTAGGTCGCGTCCATGGAAAAGCTGTAGGAGGTGGTGTCGGTTTGGCTTCAGCTTGTGACTACTGTATAGCTACTCAATACGCTTCTATCAAACTTTCTGAACTCGCCGTAGGTATTGGTCCGTTTGTCATAGGGCCCGTTGTGGAGAGAAAAGTTGGTTTATCTGCATTTAGCCAAATGGCACTCAATGCCACAGAGTGGCAGTCAGCAGCTTGGGCCAAGGATAAAGGATTATTTACAGAAGTTTTTGACTCTGTAGAACATTTAGATGCTTATTTAACGCACTTTACAGAAAATCTAGTTACAAAAAACCCCACTGCATTGGGATTATTGAAAAAAGTATTTTGGGAAGGTACAGATCATTGGGATATATTACTAGAGAAACGTGCTGAAAAAAGTGGACAATTGATATTATCTGAATTTGCAAAAAATGCTATTCAAACCTTCTTAAAAGAATAATATTCTATTTATTTAAGTCCACTTTTCTAAATATTCGTTTTCCTTTTGACGCATTAACTTTTGATTTTCGTCCCCATGATCATCAAAACCTATGAGATGTAGTACACCGTGTACCATAACTCTTCTGAGTTCTTGATCTATTGGGATATTAAATAGTTGGGCGTTTTCGGTGACTCTTTCTATACTGATAAATATGTCGCTTTCGAGGATCTCACCTTGTTGGTACGGAAAAGTGATGATGTCTGTATAATAATCATGTTGGAGATACTTTTTATTGATATCCAAAAGATACTCATCTGTACAAAAGATATAGGAAAGGTGTTCTACCGACTTACCCTCATTTTTCACCACTTGGAGTAGCCACTGCCTATATTCCTCCTCTCGTCCTTCAAAAGGTATGTGATCTATATCTGTGGTGTGGAATGATATTAAATCTTCGCTGACGGATGTCACGCAAATTTCGTTTTGAGAGAAAAAAACATTTCCACACTTCTACCATTATCTGGAAATGATATATCATCAGCTAATGTCTTCATAATGTGTACCCCCCTACCCCCACAACATTCTATATTTTCTGCGCATGTGGGATCTTTTACCCCATTAGGATTGAACCCTCTACCTTCATCACGAACACAGAATGATACTCCATTGGGTTTTTCTTTTACTAATATTTGGACATTTTTTGACTCGTCTCTATTATTACCATGGATTATGGCATTGTTGACAGCCTCTGTGAGACTTATAAGTATGTCGGCATATTTTTCATCATCAAATCTAAAGTCATTACCTAACTGTTTTAAATAAGACTCTACTTCTAAAATGTTATTGGGATTGGATGAAATGGTTAACATACGATATTTCATTGTGATTTAATAATGTTTAATTAGAAACCAAATATTGTGCCGATACTGTTGCTTTGTCAAAAAAAAATTATTTACTGTACATTTTTTAGTGATTTATAATAATCATCCACTAAAGATTTATAATAAGGCCTCAAAGCGGGAGAAATAGTTTTATACATATCTATCTCCGCTTGTCGCTTCTTGATATAGGCATTTAATGATGGAGGTATCTCTTTTCTCATTTCTTTAGCCGTCTCTGATTTTCTTTGTTCGTCCAATTCTCTTTGTCTTTCTGCCTTGGTAGCTTCTAAAAGCCTAGTTTCTATATCTTTCATTCTAGATAAAGTCTCATTATTCAGGCGTTTATTGACGAGGTCTGTCTCAATCTTATTCATATTTTCCATTATTTCTTCCAATAATTTTGAGCCCTTACCTTGTTCTTTCTTAGAATTATTCAGTTCTTGGAGCGCTTTACGGAGTGCCGCTTGCTGTGCCGCAGCTTGAGCAAAATCCTTTGAAGAAAGGCCATCCTTACCTTCTTTACCACCCTCTTTACCACCTTCTTTGCCACTAGACTTTCCATCTTTACCATCCTTCCCATCTTTGCCCATTTGACCTTGCATTTCTTTTAGTTTTTCAGAGAGACCTTGTTGCCCCTCAGTGATCTTATCCATAGGCACAGACCCAGAACTACCTTTACCTCCAGGCTTGCTGCATGAGCCACTACCCGGTGCTCCAGAGGCTTGTTGAGCTTTGTCAAGTGATTCATCCATCATAAGAGCTAAATCATTAAGGTTTTTCATGGTTTTTCTTTGAGCTACTTGACCTTGGAAGACACGTCTTTCTTCTAGTTCTGAAAGACTTTCTTTAAAGTTATACTTTATCTCGGCTACCTTGTCCATAACATAGGACTCTATATCTGGATTGCGCATACTCAATGCCACAAGAGTATCTTCTACTATTTTAAAATCGTTTTGAAGTTTAAACTGTCTTTTGATAGACGCGGGAAACATCGCCGAATTTACCATTGATGGCTTTAATTCTTTGAAAAGATCTTCCTGATCTACAGAAATAGTTACCAAATTTTCTAAAAGTTGGCGAATAGTTTTGATATCTTCACTGGCTTGCTCAGATGCACCACTTTCCATGGAAGATTTCATGTCCCCGGCTTGTTTTTTCATCTTACTAGCAGCACTTTTTTGAGATTTGGATGCCTTTTTATTATCTCCTTTATCTAATTCGTCTTCCGCTTTATCCATATCTTTTTTGGCATCGTCCATCTTTTCTTCATTTTCTTCACCCATGTCTTTAGGCGGAGACAGCTCTTCATTTTTTTTCTCGAGTTCTTTTTGCTTCTTTTGGAGTTCTTCCATTTTTTTATTGAGCTCTTCTTGCTGTTTCTTGAGTTCCTCTTTGGAAAGCTCATCTTTTGCTGTCTTATCTGCAAGTTTTTCCTGCTCTTCAGCAAGTTTTTCCAAATCCTTTATTTGGTCTTTGATGTTTTTCTCCATCTCCAGCTGCTTGTACAATTCTAGCATGCGCTTCATTTCTTTTTCCTTAGTCTCATTTTTTTGCTGGAATTGTTCTAACATCTGTATAGCGTCATCTTTATCCATTTCTTGCATTAGCTCCTGAATCTTGTCCATAAGTTCTTGCATTTCAGGGTCAGCGGCCTTTTCCATGAGTTCTTCGAGTTTGTCTTGCTTTTCTTGCAATTCCTCAGGTAAGGTATCGAATTCTTTTTGGTTCTCTTTATTCTCTTTAAGCTTTTCTTTAGCTTTCTCTATTTGTTCTAAAAGTTTCTTTTGCTCATCAAGGAGTTTATCCATTTCCTTTTTATCCTTCCAATCCATTTGCTTAGACTGAAGGAGTTTTTCACGCATTTTTCCCATGTTTTCTTGAATTTTCTCCATATTCTTTAGAGCTTTTTCTAACTCATCTTTTATGGCAGCATCATTCACTTGCTCCATGAGTTTTACTTCCTCTAATGAAGGTTTTTCGTAAGTCATCATTTGTGATTTAGATGATTTACTTCCGTTGACACCATCATTATCAAAGACTTCAAAATAAAACTCCAATTTATCTCCGGGTCCTTGATTGATTTCTTTTAAATCCATCACATACGAAAACTCTACATCTCTACCTTCCTGCTTATTAATCTTGATTTTTTGCTGTGTCTTTTTTTGTCCTTTAGCATTAGTGATTGTGTAATTAAAGGATAAGTTTCCTAAACCATAATCATCTGAAGCATTCCCAACAAAATACACCAAAGATCTGTCTAAGCTATCTTGAATTTTTTCTACAGAAATAGATGGGTATTGGTCTTTAATTACTGATATGTTATAAGACAAACTATCTGCATTAGGAACGCTTTTATTGGTCAAAAACATCTTATATCGCAAATCATCCAATACCTTTTTTGAATATCTGAATGAGGTTTTTCCTTTTCTATCCGCATCAATTTCATCATCTACTTCTCCAAAGACAAGTGCCAAATTATCTGTCTCTAACGCTTCAATATTCCATACTATTTGCGTACCTTGTGGTACTATTAAATCACCTATATTGGATATGGACTCATCCTTTCTTTGTATATATCTAGGATATATCAAATCAATTACAAAATTTGATAAATTGGGCTTTTTAAGGACTTTTAATTGATAGTTAATAGAAACGACTGAACCTGAACTCAGTGAAAAGTTTAAATCTTTTTGTACATTTTTGAATATATATGAAAATGAACCATCACTATTTTTGACCATTTTATACTGAAAATCATCTATATTGACAAAAACCTCATTGGGCATGACAACCCCATCCACTCCCACAGTAAGTGAGTAATCTTCAAATTGAACAACAGATAAATCTTGGGTTTCCACAATATAAGAAAAGGGAGCCGCTTTTTGATATTGTTTATCATTATTAATTATTCGTGTTGTGGCATCTCTTATAATACTGGGTGCCGCAAAAAGCAAAAATATCAATAACAAAAATGGTGGCAAAGCATACCTTAAATACTTTCTGTTTTTAGATAAATCTATTGCGCTTTGGAAAGGCACAAGTTTGATAGATTGTGTTTTTTGTTCTATACTAGCATCTATCAGACCAACATTTTCAGATTGGTTTTCAAGTTTTTTAAGTTGTAATATGTTGAGCAGCCTATCCTTTACGTCTCCGAAATGATTACCTATAATATTGGCAGCTTGCTCATGAGATATAGTTTTGCCTAAATGAAAATACCTTACTAGAGGATCTATTACCCATGCGACAATGCCACCTAGTGATGTTAAAATAAATGAATAAAAAAATAACTTTCTTACTCCTGTACTAAAGTAAAAATTATACTCCAATAAATTGAAGATAAGGAACAAACCTAACACAAGGCCTGTACTGTATAGAACACCTCTAATTAATTGATTGAGGTAAAACTTTCTTATAAACTCATCTAACTTTGAGATAAGTTGATTGTAACTATTGCTTTTTATACTCATATATTCTTCTGCTCCAATGTTATCCTATTATAAACAATGTTTTTTGTGATTTCGTTCAAACCAACACGCTAAGTAAATGTATTTTTAACAATAAGTCAAG
>DAIPYV010000090.1:0-13322 GCA_036782555.1 Saprospiraceae bacterium | reverse complement strand
GGGTTTGGTAGTACTTCTGAAACGAGTGCACGACAAGGCAATGATATCGTTGAGGCTAAACCTACATCACTGAATGTACTTTTAGTAGGAGATAATGATATTGGACAATTAAAATCTGAGTTATATTTGTCCTATTTCCTCAATCCTAAGTGGAGATTGAATTTCGGGCTAGACTTGACATTTTCTGAATATACTACAAGTGTAAAACTTAGAAATGAGAATGATAGGTTTAGAAACAAATCCAATTTTATTTTTATCGGAGCCTCTTACAACTTAAAAGTAATTAATAGTCATGTACAAAATTAATTTAAAAAATTTACTCCCTTCTTTCGTGCTTTTCATTTCTTTAATAACTATTGGGATAGGACAAAAGGAGGTGACTTTCAAAATTAAAAATGCCGGACTTACTGTCAATGGTTCGTTTTCAGATGTCAAAATTGATATCAATTACAATTCGTCATCTCTCTCCGAATCCACATTTAAAGGAACGATACAAGTGAAATCTGTAGATACTGGCATCAGCAGTAGAGATAAACATTTATTGAAAGAAGAATATTTTGATACAGCAAAATATCCCACCATGGTTTTTCAGTCCACATCTGTAAAAAGTAATAGTGATGGAAACTTATCGGTATCTGGCAATTTGACGATAAAAGGTAAAACTCAAAAAGTGACTATTCCTGTAAAAGTAGAAAAAACGGGAACGAAAAACAGATTTATCGGTAATCTTAAAATAAATAGGCTTACGTATGGCGTTGGAGGCTCTTCATGGGTGATGGCCGACGATCTGATTATAAATATTGACGTTACACAGTAATATATCTTTTTTACTCTACGAAAAATGGATTTTCTCATATGTAATCCAGCTCAAAAAATCACCTTAGTTAGATTTCATTTTATATCTTTCCAAAGGTGATTTTTTTTGTTCATTGGTTCGCCACTACACCTGTAAAATGAGTAAATAATTTCTACATAAACCGAAATTAATAAACAGGAGAATCATTTTTTGTTATTGACCTTAAAATTATTAACCAAAGTGAAGAATCATGCTAATTTACAAATTTAAAAAAATAAATAACCGTGAAGTCAAAAGTAGGATATTCACAATCCAGAAAGTATAAAATAATATTGAATTCTTGGGAATATTGGCCACTACAGGTCTTGTATATTCCTTTGTTTTTTTATGCTTGTTGGTTAGCCATAAAGGCTAGGAGTCTAACTTTTTTTACCAATGTAAACCCATTGATAACCGCTTCTGGCTTGATGGGCTCTTCTAAATTTGAAGTGCTTAACCATTTACCCTCCCAATATATACCTTTAACAATTTTGGTAGAAAACACTGCAGCTGTTGTGGATAATACAAAATTCATTCAAGATAATCATCTCCAGTTTCCATTGATTATCAAACCAGACAAAGCCGAACGTGGTATAGGTGTTTACTTTATTAATGATTTAACAAAATTTGCCGAAATACTTCAACAAATCAATTATCCAATAGTCATTCAGTCCTACATTGATTATCCACTGGAATATGGAGTTTTTTACATTAAGATGCCTAATAGCTCCAAAGGCGAGATAGTATCTATAGTCAAAAAAGAATTTATGATGGTAACTGGTGATGGTATCAGTTCTGTAGCTGATTTAATGCATCAAAACGATAGAAGCTATTTGATTTTAGAAAAATGGCTAAAAAATAGGCATGCTTTACTAAAATATGTTCCAAATGCAGATGAAAATATTTTACTTGAGCCCATAGGAAACCACAATAGAGGCACAAAATTTCTTAATGAAAACCATCTCATAAACGCTAAAATGGCTTCTATTTTTGACAGTATCTGTAGTCATATTCCTGAGTTCTACTATGGCCGTATAGATTTAAAATGTGTTTCTGAAAATGACTTATACACCGGCGAAAATTTAAAAATAATGGAAGTCAATGGTATCAACTCTGAGCCAGCACACATTTACGACCCAAAGATTTCGTATATCACCGGATTAAAAACAATAATACAATATTGGGATAAAATATATGAAATATCACAACAAAATAGTGAAAGAGGACTAATGCCCTCTTCCCTTAAGATGTTATATTTTGCCTACAACGAGCGTAAAAAAGCTATTCAATCAAGAAACAAATGATTCCCACTAAGCTATAAATTATTAATAACGTCTTGGAGATTTGATCGTTTTTTGTAGTTACGGTCAAAGTGTCTCCATTTTATAGTTCGATTTTGGTTTATAATATAAGTAGCCGGAATAGGTAACCGTTCCGTATCATCAGAATGGCTATCTTTTAGTTGAGCTCCTAACATCATATTCACCATAGTTCGTGTTATACTATCAGGCTTGAATGTGACATCAAACGCATCAGAAATGCGATAATCCTCATCATATAAGATTGTAAATTCGGCACCTGTCTTTTCTATAGTTTTGGCTATAAATTCAGACTTTTCTGGAGATATGACCACGACAGAAGCACCTTTGGCGTAGATAAGTGGCAAGCTATCTTGTATTTGAGATAAATGCTTATTGCAAAAAGGGCACCACTGACCTCTTATAAAAATAAGTACTACTGGACCATTGACCAATGCATCATCTAAAGAATAGGTCTGATGATGAATGTCGTTGGCTGTAAAATTTCGGATTGGGTCACCGATCTCGAGGCCAAAAGCTTCGGCAACAGGCCTAATTGTTTTTGGAGTTTGTGCTACAGACTGTATAGAAAGCATAATAATTGAAATTAATATTTTAAAAGAATTGTTCGTGAATGTCATTGTTTAAATACTACATGATTTCTTCTTGAAGTTCATTGACAGAATTGATTTGCCAATCACCCATGAGTTGCCTATGTATATAACAGTGATCAGCTTGCTCCATCAATTCTAGTTTTTGTTCTTCTGTGATATTACCCTCTATTATTAAATCTATATCTATCACAGTGGTCATACTTGTACTGGATCGTTTTACATTTTGAGTCAATTCGGCATAAACATCTCCTATTTCCCATCCATTTTTACGGGCTATATACCTTACTGTTGCAACCTTACACAGAGCCAACCCGCTCAGGACTAACTCTGATGGTGACATACCCAAATCTGTTCCTTTGGATTTAATGGGTTCATCTCCCACTAAAGTATGTTTACCGTTAGTAATGAAGCTTTGGTAACCATAAGGTAGATTTTTGATTTTAACTTGTGTGGCCATATTTTATATATTTTACTTGGTGTTCTAATAACAATTTCGCTTATTAGTCAGAGGGTAGTGGTCATTCCTGACATTATGAAAATATTTTTTCTTTTGTGTCAGGAAATGATTTTTCTAATGACAAACATATGTGTAATTGTGAATTTTAGGATAGTTTTTATTTAACATTCTATCGTAAGTAAATAATAAATTATACCTTTATAAAGCGTGAGGGATAGAAGAGAGCGCGACCTAAGGGAGTAAAGCGGATAATCTTTTCAAGCTCTACTGGAGCTCGACCCCGTCTAAAAGTCGGGGACACGCCATAAATATAAAATAATAAATTTATGATAAAATATTGTATCAATAATCTCAATGAAGTCAAAGATTTCCTTAATAACATTGACTCAGAATACTACACCTCATCTCTTGATTGCCTTTCGGGTGGTTCGATTGGACAGCATATCAGACATGTACTTGAATTTTATATTTGTTTAATGGACGGAGTAGGTTTATGTATAGTGTGTTATGACAATAGGAAGAGAGAATTAAAACTTGAAAATGATAAAGATTTTGCTATCTATACTATTAGAAAAATCGTTAATAATCTTCCCTTGATACCTCAAACCCAAAATATGTCTTTAGTATCAGATTTTGGAATAGAAAATGATGCTGAATCTGTCACTATTTCGACATCTGTGGAAAGAGAATTGGCTTACTGTTTGGAACATTCCATACATCATATGGCGTTGATAAAAATAGCTTTGAATGTTATGGGACTGAAGGATAAAGTATCAGATTCTTTTGGCGTTGCGACTAGTACAATTAAAAATAAAAAAACCATATGTGCACAGTGACTTATGTACCAAAATATGAGGGATACATATTGACCTCCAATAGGGATGAGACACTTCTCAGGGCGACTTTACCTCCTGAAAAGAGAGAGTGGGCTGGCAGGGTCATCACATGTCCAATAGATATTCAAGCTGGCGGTACATGGATTGGACATGATGACAGAGGTAATACCCTTTGCTTACTCAATGGAGCCGACGAAAACTTTATACCGCAATCACATTATACAGATTCAAGAGGTCAAGTGATTCTTAACTATTTGGGTTGCGATCTTTCTGAAGATTTCTGGGAGCATTATTCGTTGAAGCAAACAGCGCCTTTTACGTTGGTAGTGGTTAAAAACTTCCGTTCTGAGCTCATGGTTGTAAAATGGAATGGTATACAATTAGAGAAAGTGAATTTAGATATGTTCGGAACTTATATTTGGTCTTCGGCAACACTTTATAATACTGAACAAAGAAAAAATAGGGCTAAGTGGTGGCAAAAATGGTGTGATGACTATAAAAATATGTCTCCATCCGATGTGTGGTCATTCCATAACTCTCATCATGGTGATGACCGTGAGTGTGATGTCCTAATGGAAAGAATCAATGGCTTAAAAACAGTGAGTATCACACAAATAGTATGCTCCAAAAATGAGTGCAGCATGCAGTATGAAGATTTAGTTCATCCTTAATTTTTTACAAAAACAAAAAGGAGTAACTCCATATAACGAAATATTATGTATCTAAAAAATTCAGTGATTTTAGTAATCTAGTCAGAGGATTAGTGCTTAACCATCAATTTTTTTTATAATTTGATTTTTGAGTTTATCTAAATCTCCCTGAGAATAATGAGGGGCTTGACCCTTCATGTAGTTATTCAATAAATCATTAATGATGAGACTTTGTCTTTCGTATTGTTGACATCCTTTGCATATCAATGCATGTGACCCTAATTGTAGCTTTTCTATAATAGAAATGCCTACCGTTTGTTTTTTTTCAATCAAAGCGGTGGCTTTTTTACAAGAAATCATCATTTTACCTAAAAGCTTCATATTCAAATATTATTTAGTTCCAGTGAACTTCTAGACACTTTTTAAGAAGCACCTTTGCTCTACTGATGTATTGCCAATAATTGGTCATCGAAATACTGAGTTCCTGACTAATTTCGCTAGACTTTTTATCGAAGATATATTTAGCCATGATAGCTTCTTTCCATTGTGTAGGTAAGTCATTGATACAAGTTTCCCACACTTTTATGAATTCGGGATTGTCCAATAAAGGTCCATGATGCTCATCCCACGAGTGAGAAAAACTTTCTTTTTGCCATTCGTCATCTTCATTATAGTAAGAGTTTATCAGACTTTCTGCATCAGAAATTGAAAACCCATTACTTGTCGATTTGTACTTTGCAGAAAAATAATCCGCAATTTTATGATTAAGAATAGAGATGAGCCATGTTTTAGGATGGCTTCTATTCTGAAAGTTATCAAAAGACTTTATTGCGGCTAAGAATGTTTCCTGAACTAGATCTTCTGCAACAGTTGTATCATTTGTTTTCAGTAGTGCCCAGTTGATAAGGTCGTGGGTGAAATCATTGACCCATTGAGTGATAATACTATTTTTTGGTAAAGATCCATCCATGGGGCAAAGATACAAAAAACAAAAATAAATAAGAAGACACACTTCATCTTTGTCTTTTAAATTTTAAATGGGTTAGAAAATCCATTTCTTAAATTTAAATAGATTTCGTGGCGAAAATTTACCTTCACAAATATCATTTAACGGCTAAAAACTCCTCAGAATCAGGTTTCACCTTTGAACCAAAAAAGTGAGTTAATTCTCCATTTTCGTTGATAAGGTATTTGCAGAAGTTCCAGCTAGGCACTTCGTCGCACCAACCATTCTTTTCGGGTGTGGAAAGCCATTGATAGATGGGACTTTGATCCTTGCCCTTGACATCTACCTTTTCAAACATTGGAAAAGTCACACCATAATTAGCTGAGCAGAAAGTGGCTATTTCTTCAGCTGAACCAGGCTCTTGACCTAGAAATTGATTGCATGGAAATCCCAAAACAACATACTCGCCCATATGCGTTTCATAAAAAGCTTGCCAGTCGGCATATTGAGGTGTGTATCCACATTTTGATGCGACATTTAATATGATAATTTTCTTCCCTTTGTATTGAGACATTGATACTACTTCCCCCTCCAAAGAAACCGCTTTCAAATCATAAAAACTCGAAATATTTGTATTTTGCATAACAGATTTTTTTACACTGACTACTTTATTGGAGCTAAAACAACTCATCACCCAAATGGGTAAGCTCCACAACCATAATTTTACTAAAATCATTTGTATTAAATTTAGACCAAAACGCAGCATGGCTCAAAATGTTTTAAAAATTAAAAATCTTGTAAAAAATATTTCATACCCCAAATGGGTATTTTTTTTAGTACCTAATATTAAAGAAATTCAAACATTAAAAAAAGCTCTTATATTCAATGCTATAAAAACTAATGGATGTCATACTACAGAAATTCATTATTTCAATTATACCCTTTAATCACATGTGAATAATGGGTTAATTCTCATATTAGTAAAAATTCTTATGGTATCATTTTTGGCATTAAGTATATCAGACGAACGAATTTTAACATTTATTTCATAACTCAGCTTTTTAACTTAATAACCAAAACCATTCATAATTATGTCAGTAAAGAAAGACGAATTTCTTTTCAGAGACAGTAGATTTATTCTTGCCAGTTTTATGCTGGGTATACTGATGACAGTACTCCTAGTGAGTTATCAAAACATGGGGTAATAAATCGACACTGAAAAATGTAGGAAAGCCTGATAATTTAGTTTGTCGGGCATTTCTTTTTACCTAAACCAAGACTGAGGGTCTAACTTGTTTTTATCTTTCCATAGCTCGAAGTGGAGTTCTACTTGACCATTTTCTCCTACTTCTACCCTACCTATTTTTTGGTTCTGGTAGACCTTTTCTCCCTTTGTGACGTAGGTGTTTTCTAGCTTGGAATAGACTGTATAATAGCTACCATGTTTGATGATAATCATATTTTTAAACCCTGGTACGTTAGTGACCCCTACCACCTCTCCATCGTATACACACAATACATCATCTGGTGAACTAGCCGAAAAATCTATTCCATTATTGGATATTTGGACGCCTTTGATTGTTGGATGAGGTTGGTTACCAAATTTCGATGATATCTTGCTACTTTTGATAGGGTATGACAGCCTGCCTTTATTGTTGGCAAAACCAGAATTATCTGCCTCACGTTTCGATGTGATACCCGCATTGGCAGCCTCCGCCTCTTTAGCCCTAGCCAATTCTGCTCTAATGATCTTTTCTATCGAGTTATTGAGATTTTCACGTTCTTTCTCACGTTTGGCTAGTTTATCTTTCAGAGCTAGCTCCTCTTTACTTAACCTTAGTATGAGACCATCCTTTATTTTTTGTTCCTCTTGTAGTTTTGACATATTTTCAGCATTGGATTCTATGGCATTTAGAGTTCTATTTTTGGCCTCCTCTATCTCAGAATTTGTCCGCTTTATATCCTCAGTCAAACGCTTAAGTTCATCAGATTTATGTTTGGCAAATTCATCAAACTGCGACATATACCTCCATCTTAGCAAAAAATCATTGAGATTATCCGCTGATAACAGATATGACCATTTGCTGGTGGACTGTTTCTTAAGATAGGATTGGCGTATAAGTGATGCATACCCCTTTTGCAGCTCTCTGTGTTTCCCTTGTAGCTCTCCCAATCTTACTTGATTTTCATGGATTATTTGGGTATTTAATTCTACTTCTTGGTTGAGATTGGCTATCAGCATTTTTCGACTATTGACTTGTTCTTCCAGTGTCTTCAATTGTGAAATTTGTGTTTCTCTCAGCTTTTGATTACTCTTTAACTCATTGTTTGTTTTTTCGATATCCTGAATGATCTTCTGCCGTTGTTTTTCTAAGTCCAACCGACTTTGACTGTATAATACATTCATGACTACCAAAAAAAGAAAAAATATACACCAGCGCATTTACTTATATTTTTGTATAATTATTGGGTATGTCAAAATTTAATACACCATTGTCGTCCAAATCTATCTTTGATATCTTTAAGTCAATTTCAGTATTAGGTTCGCCCTCAGTCACTACTTTTAAAACTCTGTGGAAAGGTGCTTTTTTACCGTTGGACAATGCTTGATAATTGGCCCAGCTCATGATAGCCAAAACCTTACCGTTTCGTCCTATGGTAGATTGTGTGATATGTAAGGTGCTTTTATCTATCATATATTCCATATCATACCCATCCTCTGAAAAATTCAAATAATAGTTATTATCTTTGATTCTTATTTGGCTTGTAGCGGCATTGGGAATAATGACATTACCACACAAAAGATTTTCAATATCAGCATATTGAACGTTAAAATTGATCAATTGGGTAGCTTCTCCAAGAGACTTGGTCTCTACAGTTTTATCCCATTTATTAACTACTACATATTTATGCTTATCCATCATGGCTCTTGCCCACTCTATGCCCAGCTTGCGAAAACCTAAAACTATAGCACTATCTCTTTTGATACGAGCCACAAAACTACCTGAGACACCCATATCAGGACTGTCAAAAGAAACACTTCCACGCGCAGTCCAGTCCTTAAAATCCAATTGATTACTTTCAATAATTTGAACAAGTTCGGAGATGCCCAATTCCTTAGACTTTAGACCCTTTTTTGTGCTACAAGAAATAATAAATATCAAAAAACAAAAAAACAAAAAATACTTGATTTCACCTATCATAAACCCTTTAGTTTTATATTAATTTTATTCACATTGCCACCCATTTTTATGGCCTCCTCATAGTGCTTTTTAGCCTGAATATGATCATTTTTAGCCTTCGCTATATCTCCCATCAAAATTAAGCTATTGGCATTTTTCCCATCACTTACCGCAAATGATTTTTTAGCTAATTCCATAGCCTTATCGGTGTCATTTTTTTCTAAATATATTTCACCCTGAAGCACCATGACAGTACTTTCTACATACTTGTTGCCAACACCAATGATGAGGGCATCATTGAGATAACCCTGATAATCTTTACCTCCAGTATAATATCTCGACAATCCCGCAAAATAGTAAAATAGCGCTTCGTTAGGGAAGTAATCAATAGCCTCTTCTGATACTTTCATTAAAGATACATAGTCTGATGTAGCATCTAGGCAAAACATATACTGTTCCCATACGATAGACTGCTTCTTTGACAAAGAAAGTGTCTTTTCATACTGTCTTATTGCAGCATTAAAATTACTAGAATTTTTGAGAATATCTGCATTGATAGCATGGGCTTTGGCCTCATTGGGATGTGCAATGACTAAATCGTCCATTAAACTGATAAGTTGCTTGCCCAATAGTGTATCACTTGTCTGAGCGTGTTCAGATACAAAAGGAAAAAGTTCCTTAATCTTGATATCAATATTGACATTGGGGTTGGATATCATGGGCCTTAATGCCAATAAGATATCATTTTTATCAGGCTTTTTATTTGATAACAAAAATAAATCTAGCTGAGCATCTTTGTCATTAGGGTCTATGCTCAATATACGTTTTAAATAGGGTTCTATGTCTTGAGTTTTGTCATTTGACTTTAGTAAATTGACTATCAAATGAAGAAAATCCTTTTCATCCGCTCTATTTCTAGCATAATCATCTATCACTTTTACCGCTTTTTCTACTTGCTGTGTATTGTCGTAAATTTCCGCTTTACGGAGAACAATAGATTCCATTAACCCCATTTGAGCCTCTTGTCTGTCTAATGTGGATAGGGCCTTACTTGGCTCACCCTTTTTGATATAAATATTGACCAATTTGGCATAGTTGATGCTATTATCGGGGTTTTTGCTTATTAAAAAGTTATAAGCATTGATAGATTTATCATAATCACCTGTTTTGGAGTAAAACTCTCCCTCAAACTTCCTGATCCAAATATTTTCTGAATCTAATTTTAAAGCGGATTGAAGATAATTTTCAGTATTAATATAGTCCTCTTTTTCCAAATACCATCTTGCTAATTGAAAAAAAACGGCTGCATTAGGACTTTCACGCCTAATAGTATCCAATATCTTGATGGCCTCTTCTCTTTTGCCAGCTATATCTTTATACAACGCTGTGATAAAACGCTCCTCATTTTTCACTTCTTCAGGTGTTTTGACAATTCCTGCCATCTTTTGAGCATTTAGCACACGTGAAGAAAAGAGAATTAAAAACACAACAAAACAAGCCAAATATATTCTCAAACTTAAATTATTTTAAAAACTTAGGAAATATAATAGAAAACCATTATTTGTTTACAATTCATATTAACCATAAACGTACCCATAAGGTTTAAAGATACTAATGTTGAGTTAAAGTTTTATATTGAATATGATAAAAGCTATATCAAAATTTCACAATTTAAACCCGCATTATGCATTAGAACTTCGTTATGAGAAGCTAAAATGCAATAAATCAGCTATTTATATTCGAAAAGCGTAGCACCGCTACGGTTACAGAAGATAAATTGGCAAAGCTTCTGATTTGCAGCAGTTTAGCTTCGGAATACCTGCCTGACTGACGTTTAATCGGCCTTTAGATTTGCATTTTTATTAAATATATTAATATTATAATTATTAATATATATTATAATGGGGTCTCTGGGGGGTGTGGAAAAGTATTAACTTTGTGGAAAAGTTGAGACAAAGTGTGGCAAATTATCCGCTGGCCAAGTAGAACTTATTGCCTGTTTTAATCCACACTTTGATCAAAAGGTTAAAAAGATAGATAGAAAATTAGGGTAAAACCCATTAACAAGGTCTTCGTCCTTCACCTTTTAGTTCAACTTAATTTTGTTTAATTTTTAAAAAATTCATTTATGTTAAAGTTTACAGTTGGATCAGACATTTCAAAAGACAAAATTAATTTTGCCGTTCGCTTCGGAAATACCTTTATTTTGGAAAAAGAAATCAAAAATAATAATACTGAATTGAAAAAGTTTATTAAAGAAGTTGTTGGATTAGTCAAAAGTATTTCAAAGGAGAAAGGATTAGAATTTTCTATTGATTTTGTCATGGAACACACAGGTATCTATGGTAGCTTATTGGTGAGTTGTTTAGCCGATTTAAAGATGTCAACTTATATTCTTGCTGGACTTGAAATCAAAAGAAGCTCCGGTATAAGTCGTGGTAAAGACGATGTTATTGATGCTAGACGTATAGCGGATTATGCTATTAGATTTAGTGACAAAATATCTCTCTTTACTCTTAGTAACAAAAATATTATAAAGTTAAAGCACTTAAATACTAAAAGGATTCAGCTCATAAAAACGAGGACCAGACTAGTTCAAAGCCATAAGGACAATATGAAGTTTATAGAAAAGGAAATAGCTGAGGAACTATTGTCCTATGATCTAATCATATTAGAAAACCTCAACGAGGCTATCAAAAAGATAGAAGAATCAATGTTTGAAATAGTACGCGCGAATAAGGAGATGTTTGCAAATTACAAAATAGCCATCTCTGTACTAGGCGTAGGTAAAGTTACAGCTATGGCATTTATTTGTTATACTGATAATTTTACAAAATTTGAAAACGCTAAATCATTAGGTAGTTATTGTGGTGTGGTACCATTTGCAAATTCATCTGGAATGTACAAGGGTAAGGATAAAGTATCTCAAATTGCCAATAAGAAGTTAAAAACTTTATTACAACTTGGTGCTATGTCAGCTGTAAATGGTAAAAATGCGTTTGCCGAATATTATACTAGAAAAGTAAAAATTGAAAAGAAAAACAAAATGTTAGTCATAAACAATGTCAGAAATAAAATAGTAAAAACAATGTTTGCTTGCATTAAAAATAAAACCCAATATAGTGCTGATTATATATATTCCTTTGTAGCTTAAATCAGATCAAAATGTGGAAAACCCTGTGGAAAACCCAAAAATATCATTTTATATCATCAAAATAAATATCAATTATGCATTAAAAAAATATCAATAAATACTTGCACGAACCATAGAAAACAGGTAGGCTTCTGATTTCAAAAAAGTGCATACCTAAAACCACAGGTAGGCTTCTAATTTCAAAATAGTGCATACCTAAAACAACGTGACCCAAAACCCCATATAACCCCCCTCTAAACAAAATCAACGCCACTACCACCAGCCGTAAAAATGTCGCCAAAGCTTCTAATAAAAATCAATTCTTACCTAAAACCTCTCGTTTGTATGGAGAAAATGGGATGTGTCGCAAGGTGGAAAGGTATTGATGTAAGGGCACGAGTTACAAACTCGCGCCAGCAAGGGGTATTTTACGTTTATGTATTTTGCATGAGCTATTACATCTCTATTTATACATATTATCTCCTCTTTCCAAACAACTCTTCGAACACGTATATATACGCTTTTTGATATTCATCTGTATCAATCATATTGTATTTAAACTCACACCACTTACGCATATTTTCCTCTATCTCTTTGGCCCGCGGGTTGCCAGCCTCTCTCGCTACTAAGACCTTTCTGAATGGGAGACCGAACTGTGGTGATATTTTTAAGCATTCGCTAACTTCATCAGTTGCATTTAGAGTTTTATCTATTTCTATAATTGAAGAATATCTTTCAATCAACGGTATTGTATATTCATCTATCAAACCGTTTAAGAATGTTTCTTCTGACATATTAGTTGTAACTAAATCCCAACGATGTCCCCAACCTATTTCTTGAAAATCTATCAGATATTCAAGAGGTAACAATGATAATGTAGTTATAATAACTTTATTGCAATTAAGCATATGACAATAATTTTTCCATTGATTTTCAATCACTTCATTTTCCAAAGCTACCTTAAAATAAAAATAATAATCGCCACCACGTCTTCTATAATCCACAGAAATTATGTAATTAATATGGTCTTTTTTAAATATGAGGTTTTCAAAATTATCTAATTTTGTTTCTGGCCATCTTTTTTGCCATTCCTTGACAAATTGTTTTACTACTTTTCTCATTTTTTTTATGGTTTTTTATTAACAATAATCATACTGGTATCATCTAAGCTAGTGGTAAAAATTTCTACCTTTTTTATTTTTATTGTTTTATTTGGCAGAATATCAATTAATGTTCCTTCTGTTGCCTCCAGTCTTGTAGTAACCACTTCTGCAGGACTTCCACTGGTCACATTATTGACGATTTGTTGTTTTGGCGGGGTAAAATTCACCGTTTCCACATATTTATTGTCTATGTATATGGCGTCATTAA
>DAIPYV010000089.1:11129-13427 GCA_036782555.1 Saprospiraceae bacterium | reverse complement strand
ACGATTTATATAGTTCAAAAAACGCTGTTTTGTACATATCAATTGACACCTACCGAAATGTCAACATCTATCATAAGCCCACTTGTAAAAATAAAAAAGCCATTGTGAAGATTTACAATGGCTTTTTTACTTTTATTTCTCTTCTTCAAAAACCTCCTTATATAATATTGGGTTAGGATACTCCTTACGAAATTCGTACTTTAAAATATCAAACGTTGTAATGAGTCCTACCAAGACATTACCTTCTGTGACTACAGGAAGACAATGAAACCTATTGTCTAAAAATATCTCAGCAGCGGTACCCATTTTATCTGTTGGTTCTAATTTTATTAATTTTTTACTCATGATGCTTTCCAATTTTGTGGTAGCATATTCACTAGGATCAATATGCTTTTTCCACATATCATAGGTTGTCACCAATCCTACAAGTACATTCCCTTCCACTATGGGAATATGATGGATCTTGCGTGAAGTAAATATATCGCTGGCATCTGCCAAAGTATTTTGTGGTCCTAACGTGATGAGATTTTTTATCATTAAGCTCTCCACTTTTTCGTTCATCATGGCTTTAAATATTTAAAAAATTAAAAAAAATATGAATCTGTAAATAACGAGTCAAAGTTAGAGAATTTTTTCCTTCCAAAAAACTATTTCAATCAAAATAATTCATTTTATGAGCAATATTACCTACTTTAAAAACTACATTGTAATGCATATGACCAAAATCATCGTTAATTTACAGTTAAAAACCATTCATAAATGCATAGATTAGTGCCAGATAACTTTTTTGCTCAAAACTTAGGTAGCGGAGTCTGGTGGAAATTACTTCTCGCAGTCATATTGGCCGTACCCATGTTCGTCATCACCGCTGGTATTGTATAGATTGAGTGTCCTAAAAGTGCACTGTGATATGCGAAATTTGCGTTTTACTAAACTAGTGCTCAGTCTAGATAAAGCAATAGCAAGAATGAAGTCAAGCTGAAATCACACAACATGAGATTAGAACTCATACATTCACCACATCTTTTTGTAATCCTTTGGACCTCATTTTTCTATTCGCTTAAAATTGCCTACCTTTGCCGAGCAAAAATTTATTTATGTTGGAATTTAATTGGTTTGACCATATTGTGGCGTTGTTTGTTTTGGTAGTCATTCCGCTTATGACGTTGAAGTCTAAACCGATGAGTACTGAAACAGAAGAGTCCCCTATCGAATTACCACCTAAAATTCATCTTTTTTATACCAATGGTTTTGTATTGATCATTGGCTGTTTATTGGTATTAACCTCTTGGAATTTGAGTGAACGACCATGGGATTTATTGGGCTTTCAATGGCCAGAATGGAACACTATCGTCCTAATATTATCTATAGTACTAATAATGTTATATGCTACAGAGATCATGTATAGCTGGATAAACAAAGCATATCTCCGTAGTAAAATTGGGGATTTAAGCTATATACTACCATTGAATAAATACGAGTACAAACATTATGTTTTTTTGGCATTTGCCGCGGGTATTTGCGAGGAGATAGTCTTCAGAGGATTTTTGATAAGGTATTTGGAGGTATTTTTATCTGCACTACCCTACTCACAGATATGGGCTATCATTATTCCGGCAGTGGCATTTTCCATAAGTCATTTATATCAAGGATGGTGGTCTGTGCTAAAAATATTGGCCATCGCTATTTTATTCGGTTTCATATTCTACTATTCAGGTTCACTACTTATAGTTATAATTATCCACATTTTAGTAGATCTAATTTCGGGAAGTATGGGGCTATTTTTAGACAAAGATAAGAGTCAACTGAATGAACAAAATTGATCTAAATTCATTCATTAGGTATTGATAAATCATGAAGATAAATGTTAGATAACAATAAAATAGTAGAGGCACTTAGATCTGTAAAAGACCCACAAAGTGGCCAAGATATCATCAGTGCCCGAATGGTGGAAGATTTTAAAGTGGATGGAGAAAATATTTCATTCTCTGTCGTCTTGAAAACTCAAGATATGGACCTCAAATCTTCACTTAATTTTGCGTGTATGGAAGCTATAGGTAAAATATATCCACAAGCACAGGTACACATCCACATGAAAATCAAATCCGACAACATAGATAGTGCTGATACCGTCCTGCCACAAGTGAAAAACATCATAGCTGTGGCATCTGGAAAAGGAGGTGTAGGGAAATCTACAGTTTCTGTCAATCTGGCTGTCTCTCTAGCTAAAGCGGGCTATAAAACGGGCCTTATTGATGCTGATTTGTACGGTCCATCTATACCTACTATGATGGGACT
>DAIPYV010000089.1:0-11029 GCA_036782555.1 Saprospiraceae bacterium | reverse complement strand
TTAGTAGATGCAGTCAAGGCTATGAATATGTTCCTACTCCAAAATGTCAATGTACCCATATTAGGTGTCGTTGAAAATATGAGTTGGTTTTCCCCAGCTGAATTGCCTGATAATAAATACTTTCTTTTTGGTCAAGGAGGTGGCGAAAAATTGGCTAAAATGGCCCAATCTACACTATTGGCCCAAATCCCGATAGTGCAAAGCGTTAGAGAGGCTGGTGACAATGGAACTCCCGCCGCGGCTCAGGATGGTCATGTACTAAACACGACATTTGACTCATTGGTCAAAAACACTGTACAACAAGTCAATTTGCGGCATGAACTTTATGAACCAACGAGGATAGTCAAGATGCAAAATTAACTAAACTAACGTTGATAGATACATTGTTTTACTTTGCATGGTCAAAAACGATTTTTCCAAATTGTTTCCCTGAAGCCATTCGTTCAAAACCTAGTGGTATTTCTTCAAATGAAAGCACCGAGTCTAACACTGGGGTGACCTTATGCTGAGATACAAATGACAATAATGAATCAAAATCAACATTGGACCCCATAGTGGAACCCATTATAGAAAGTTGTTTCCAAAATATGACTTGGGGACTGATACCGTTCATGGTACCCATAGTTCCTCCATAGAAAACAATTCTACCTCCAGGCAAGGCTATTTTTTCAAAATTGCTAAGTCCGTCTCCACCAGCACCATCTACGGTGACATCAATACCGTCGATGTCTTTAGTTAGGGTCTTGGCCCAGTTTTCATCCTTGTAGTTGTACCCACCACTAGCACCTAATTCTAAAGCTTTTGATATTTTATTGTCATCACCTGATGTCACATATACTTGACATCCGTTAGCTAATGCTATCTGCATGGTCATCAATGCCACTCCACCCCCGATGCCCGATATGAGAACTTTTTCTCCCGCTTGAAGTGCCCCTCGCACCATTAAAGCCCTATAGGCTGTCAGTCCAGCTAATGGAAGTGCTGCGGCTTGCAAAACGTTTAAATGCTCAGGCTTGGGTCGTAGATATTCAATTTTTGTCAACATGTTATCTGCAAATGTACCATTAGTCGGTACACCTAAAACTTGATATTCAGAAGATTGATGCGACTGATTATTTCCCCAATTAAGTCCAGGATAAACGATGTAATCTTGACCTTCGTGATCGACACAAGCATCTGAACCCATCACCGCTCCGTATCTTATACCCGGATACATTCCTTTAGTTATCCATATATCTCTGTGATTGAGCGCAGAAGCTAAAACTTTCACAACGATGCCTTTATCTTTTTGTTCAAGGTCAAAAGATGATAAAACGGGAGACGAAATATTTTCTTGTATAGTAAATGAACGCATATATTAATTATGACCTTTTAATAAAAAAAGCCTTATCAAACATCACTATTCAATAAGGCTCTGATATATAAATTTAGAAAACAATTTATTTATTGTCCTCTATTTCTTTCATATTTTGTTTTACCTCCGACTCAATATTGTTTTTAGCATTGTTAAACTCTCTAATGCCAGAACCCAAACCTTTCATTAGCTCAGGGATTTTTTTACCACCAAAAAAAACTAAAATTATTAATCCGACCACAAGTAATTCTTGACCACCTAAACCGAAAATCAAATTAAATGTCATGATATTTATGTTTTAAGCCACAAAGGTACATCAATTTACTAACTAATTCAATACCTATGCAAATATATTTTTTAAATATTTTATAAAAGGATATGATAAAACATAGGTTTATTTTAATCGAGGCTTGTACTTAGACTTCTCCATGAGCAACTGACTATCCGTAATGGCTATTAAATCTTGCAATGTGGTTTCCGGGTGTTGTTTCATATATGATTCTACAATTTTGAAACCTATAAAATTGGCTGTGCGGCCTGGAGATGTCGGCGGCATATCTAAGCTGGTGGGCGCTGGAAATATATACTTTGATATCTTCTTTAGATTAGTTTCATAAAATAGTTTGTTCTCCAGAAAAAACTGCCACATCTCAAACTGATTGTTTTGACACCAAACCCATTGATCCAAAGTAAATTCATGAATTATAGTGTCATGGACAAAAGGCAAAATATTTTTTGTAATATAAAGGACTTTACCATTATGTACCATTTGGTCTATCATTCTTTGTCCCGGGCTATCTCCTGCCAAATCGTTAACATGCATCTGCGCTACCTTACCGATAATATGATCTTGATTCCATGAGCGTGTGATATAATCCGAAAAATTAGTATTGTCTGGGTTGATCATTTTATAGTTTACCTCAGGCGTAAGAAACATATCTAATCCGATACCTATCCCATCCTGACCATTGTCATCAAAAATAAAAATTTGATAAGCAAAGTCAGCAATAAAAGTATATATATTTGGAATTTCAACTCTATCCGGAAAATAATAAAAGAGATATTGATACATTCTTTTTAAATCAGACTCAATATCGGCCATATCTTCATACCGAGTACTTGTCTTTTTATGGATATCTTGCATTAAGGAGTCAGACATTACGCCCGTAAAACTGTCATAAAAAGAAGAATCCGTATCAGGAATTAAATTCAAAACATTATCCAAGTAAATATTGAAAAACGAAGAATATCTTGAAATCAACCTGTCAAAATCTTCTTTATTTGATATGTTAAACGAATTTTGGTCTATCCTATTTACCTGAATTTTGACATCTATGTGGGACACATCGGGGCTACCATCACCGCTTTTACAAGAGGAAATAATAAGAATAAGACTTAAGAAGGCCCAAAAATTATATATTTTGTTAGAAAACATACATCATTTTAAGAAAATTAAACAAAAAAACGGTTTCCGGAGGTTGGGCCGGAAACCGCTGGTTGATTAAACTGAGTAACTGAACGTGGTTCTATCATTCATAATCTCAGATCTTCTACTTTAACACCTTGTAACGTATTTGGTTTAAGTACAAATAGAGTAGAATCATATTTATTGTTTGTTTTTATACTATTGATTTTTAATGTATATTTTGAAGCATCTTTGGCAAAGACACGTAATGACACCATTTTATTATTGACTTTGTCAACAGTGAGCCTAATTTTTGCAAATTCTGATTTTTTAGATTTAGGTTTAAACTCTATATCAACAAATTTTTCTTTGCCCACAGTTCTTTCATCCACAATACTATAAATATATTCACCTTTTTGATAAATATTCATGATTTGTTTGGGCGACATAAATTCTTCACTATTCTCTTCTGCGTCCAAGATTTGTACTTCTTTATTTTTCTTTAGATAAACCCAGACAGTCTTACCGTCAGCATAGACCTCCTGATCATCCATCTTGAGCTGATATTTGTTGCCATCTTGAATAAGCTTCCCTTTCTGCACTTCTACAGGCCTATTAGGAAATTCTAAATTCAACTCAAAACTAATTTCCATAGTTTTGTAGCTATCATATTCCTTTTTCATTTTATCCAAAATGACCTTTGCTTTTGGATCACTTTTTTCATTATTTGGGTTTTGTCCAGCCAATAAAATACTAAATCCTAAAAAAACAAACAAAAAAATGCTTCTCATATCAATATATTTTAGACATAAGACAACAGAAAGTGATATATTGTTACCATCTAAAAGTCAATGTTATGTTAAAAACCTTAACATGTTTTTCTAAAAAAAAACCAAGGAAAATAATTCACGATATGACTTAACTTTTGTATTGACCTTAAATCATTTATGAAATTTTTTCAATACAAAACGAATATCAAATAGGACATTGAGCTTAATTTAAGTATTCAATTCTTAATAATATTAATCGTAACTTTTTTGTTAAAAGATGTGTTTAAAAAAGCATTGAATTATGAAAATTAGTTTTTTTTAACTTTTTTAAAATGACATTATAATGGCAAAAAAATAAAATACCATTCATACTAAAATGTGAAAAGTAAAATATCATTAATTTCAATAGTCAATGCCCTTATACTACACATCAGTTTTAATCACTCAAAGTATTTACAGCCCACAATTACACAGGGAAGTAGCATTGAGAATACTATTACCCAAGGCCTATTTCAGATATTCGCAGCGTCATTTTTCTGTCATCTACATGCAAGATGGCCAAAATCTTTTTGAACATCACACTGCATTTAATAGAGCTTGGGGACTTAAAGAGGTGATAGATGCTATGCCACTCTCAAAACAGTTTATCATAGTGGGCTTGGACAATGCACATTTTAATAGAGCTTCTGAGTATACGCCTTCTTACGGACGAAATATCCAATCAAAAAGTAATGAATATATAGAATTTATCATTTTAAACGTAAAGAATAACGTAGATAACTCCTTTAGAACGCTGCCAGACAGAGTCCATACTATGATAGCTGGAAGTTCTTTGGGAGGTTTGATGGCCTTTTATGCTGCTACACGATACAGCCATGTTTTTGGTAAAGCTGGAGTGTTCTCACTTGCCTTTTGGTTGAGACCCGAAGTCTTAATCATTCCAAAAGGACACCCTATAAAAATGTACATAGTAGGAAGTCAAACCGAAAGTTCAGGCATGAAAAATACATTAGTACAAACCTATTGGTCATTAAGAAATTCTGGTTGGCCTGAGACATCCTTTAGGGTCGTCATAAAAGATAGAGGCAAACACAATGAATTTTTTTGGGGTAGAAATTTTAGAAACATGGCTTTGTTTTTGATGGAAGGCTAGACGTATTGCTTTTAGTTGATAAAATACTAGTTGGCCTTAATATAAATTAAAGCTAATAAAAAATAATATATTTTCTTGCAGCGTTTTGTAGAGTTTCGTCTTATTTGTATAAGAATCGATTCATGTTATCATAATTTTCCAATAATTAAAATGAAATTTAAAATGAAACAGTTTAGCTTATACTTTTTGGTGATTTTGCTCAGTATCCTATCATGTAGGAAAGAATCACTTACAGATATTCATAATATAGATACAGAAGATCCCAAGGAAATAGAAGGGGTTTTGTTTAAAGGTGCTGTCACTAACAGCAATATCAAAATACCCAATGCAGAAATAGAGGTCTATCAGAATGAAAAGTTAGTGGGAACTGTCATGTCTAACGAAAATGGAAATTTCAACACCTTAGGACTTAAATTAGAGCTTGACAGTCCCGTCACATTCAGTGTGAATAAGGAAGGATTTCCTAGTCAAGCTAAAAGAAGAACAGAATTTAATAAAGTAGGTGAAGTGAATTTTAATCTATACCAAAACCTAGATACCTTGAATACTATCCAAAACAATCCTAATCCTGCAAGTAGTGATTTAGTGACATTGGGTGGATATATCTATGATTCCGATCAAAAACCCATTAAGGATGTTATAGTATATGCTTTTCATGACTCTATACGTTCTACAATCTTTCCTGGATGGACTTACACTGGAGAATCAACTGCAACTGACGCAGACGGAAGATTCGACATGATAGTCCCAAATAACAAACCAATAATTTTTCGTGTTGTACAAAGTATTTGCATGCCAACAACACCCCCACCCTTCTCATCGAGTAATATAATCACTTCTAGGAGATTAGAAATTTTAGATTCTAATACAGAAATGGGAGCATTAATTACCCCTGGCGAGCAAGCTTTATTCATTCCTGAAAATGTTAATTTTCGAGGCAGGGCATTAGATTGTGAAGGAAATATCGTTAAAAATGGTAGGCTTCTAATACAACTTATTTATGATAATCAAATTAAAGAATATTTCTCTTATTTGAGAAATGGTGAATTACGTTGGGGCCAGACGATATGTCGGGCGGCATCAAGAACTTTACCAATCAAAATAAAAGTGAAAGTAATTGACCCCCTCACAGATAAAGAAAGTGAATGGATAGAATTTGACAATACCAAAACTAATACGCAAAACTTAGTGATTCAGACCTGTTTGCCATCAGATGCTATAAATTGTTTTTTAACTTTTGAAGATACATCTGTAGGCTTTTCAAATTTTACATATGAGTTAAAAAATGATACTTTGGATATTCTCTGTACAGATGAAGGTCAAGTATCTACAACAATATTTCGTCTTAGAATACCAAATATTCGCTTAGGTCAAAATAAATTTGATAGATTCTCTTATGCGTTTATAAGTCATTTTAACAGTACAGAAAATAAATTTTTAAGGCAAAATGATCAAATTTTGGAAGCCACAGTAAATAAAATGAGTAGTAATATTTGCGAAGGTACTTTTGAAGGAAAAGTTATGCAGACTCATAAAGATATAAGCAAAACAGTCGATATAAGCGGTCGATTCCGAGTAAAAATATGACACAAGCCTTTATCAATAAATGTATACATCAAGATAGAGCTGCCCAAAAACAGCTCTATCTTGAGCATTGTCATAGATTGATGGGCATTGCTTATAGATATGCTGTTGATGTGGAAGAAGCCAAAGATATTGTTCAAAATTCTTTCATCCGAATCTTTAGTAAATTGGAAACATTTGATGTGGTTAAAGGAAATTTTTCAGCCTGGAGCAAAACGATATGCATCAGAGAAGCCATAGCCATCAAAAGAAAAAATAGCCAATTAATATTTACGGAGGATATACTTCAGATTGCAGAAAGAGAGGGACATGATTTGGAAGTTGAGGATTTACCCGAGCAAATGCTCAAAAATATCATGGAAAAACTCCCTGAAAATCACAAAACTATACTCATGTTGTACTATTTTGACGAATATTCTCACAAGGAAGTA
Organism: Saprospiraceae bacterium; assembly: GCA_036782555.1. GTDB lineage: Bacteria > Bacteroidota > Bacteroidia > Chitinophagales > Saprospiraceae > OLB9. Next base: position 4,332 of record DAIPYV010000089.1, on the reverse strand, counting down.
GCAGAAATATTAGATATAAAAGAATCAAGTTCAAGATCCAAGCTTACTCGGGCCAAAACAGAACTTACCCTTCAATGGAAATTAGCCAATAAATAAAGTTAAAATTTTGATGATTATGGCATCTAAAGATAAAATAAAAGCAACGCTAAATAAGGAAGTACCTCATTGGGATATAGACCAAGTTTGGGAAAATATAGAAGTGGCGCTGCCCTCAAATGAAAGAAGGCGAAGACCCGTCTTTTGGTTATTTTGGTTTATGGGCCTCACAATATTAATAAGTGGTGCTACATTTTATGTCAGTGGATATGAAAAAGAAAACTCTATTTCGTCTCATACAACGTCGATAACAAGTGAACACGCCCCTATAGATAGAACTAACAGTTCTGCAAAAATCAACCAATCGACTGAAACAATTGCCAACAATGTTATAAATGAATCGGCTGAAATTTTCATTAATAAAAATCAAATATTGAGTCAAGACACAAAAACATATTCTAATCAAGATTTGACGTATATAAAAAATATAAAACGTAAACAAAACAAAAGTAATTACCCCTCTGACAGTCAAAAAAAAGTTACCCACGTCCCATCTATTTCAAATGACAATAAAGAAATGATTCTTTTAAATACTGATACGATTTTAGAAGTAGATTCAAATTCTATTCTATCATTAACACCTCTCGATTTCCGAATCATACCACCATTGGATGGGAAATTATATTTTATAACCTACGAGTATGCCATCCCTTACACCAATATATATAGTCAATTACCTACAAAGCCCATAAAAACTACTTGGAGTTTTGGGTTGTCATCTGGGATAAGTATCACAAAACGGCACTTAGACCCAAAAACATCACAATATGTAAATTATAGAAATATACACGAAAAGCCATTAGAAACTTTTTCACACGACCTTGAAATTTCTTATAATTATAATCGATTTATAATAAGTACAGGACTAAGGTTAAACAGAACTACCGAATGGTTTACTGGGCAAGATATCACTATTGAAAGACGAGAAATAAAAAGTGATTCAGCCTTTTTTCATCAAAATAATGGTTTGACATCCTATTTTTCTGGAAATTTAAAACAGACCATAACAAGTGGTACTGACATCAAAAGCCCAAATACACTTACAAGGTATTATATACCCTTATCAATAGGGTATCAACTACCTGTAGCTAAAAACTGGCATTTACATCCATATTTTGGTATAAATTTTAATTTTTACACCCGTTATGCCGGCATCTCTGTTGACGAAACTCTCCAATTTATTTACAAAGAGGCTAATAGATTTGAAGATTTATATGTCGCCTATGGTAATCACAGCTTTTTTACTGGCATCAATCTAGAAGTTTATCAGAATAAAGATTGGACGCTATTTTGTGGTTTAAGGTATCAGCATGACATATTCACAGTAATAAGAGATTTACATAATATATCACAAAAATACAATACATTGGGAGTGAATGTAGGTGCTAGATACACCTTTATGGAATAGGTTTAACTATTGATAAGGTCAGTCTCATTCAGGCTTCAGGACGCGTTTTTCACAACTTCAATATTATTAGGTATCCAGCAATTGTAGCTCACTAAACTTATGCAAAGAATGTTGATTCTGACTTTGCCTGATTTCAAGTTCGTATAGTCAATGAACAACGAGAGTTTTGATTTTATGTCCGCCCATTTTGGTATTTAACCCGCATTATGCATTAGAACTTCGTTATGAGAAGCTAAAATGCAATAAATCAGCTATTTATATTCGAAAAGCGTAGCATCGCTACGGTTACAGAAGATAAATTGGCAAAGCTTCTGATTTACAGCAGTTTAGCTTCGGAGTACCTGCCTGACTGGCGTTTAATCGGCAGGCAGGGATTTTCTAATGCATAATGCGGGTTTAAGGTAGTAAGGTTTTATAATACCATTTAACTTGATTAATAAATCGTTGCAGTCGTCAAGGATTCGACTTGGCTTGAGCTTTTGTTCTTAAAACCGTCGAAATTTTGACATGATTTACTGTTCCTACTTTTAGATTGAGAAAATAAATAATACGATTAAATCAGTTCACGGTGTTGTTAATTTTGTTAGGTTCTGTTATCACTCCCAGGAAAAATTATTTCTTATATCCTAGCCTTAGTGGATTATGCTTCAATTATTAATAGATCAAACATTTAGGAATGGCTTTTGTATTTTTATCATTTGCTAAAATATTTTTTATCTATATATTTCATCAATATTTATGTCTATCTCGTCAACTGCCAATAACATCCATCGAAGGTAGAAAAAAACAGCTCCCCACTAAAATCCCTAATCTTTACTCTGGACAACAAAAAAATGAAGTCTTTTTCATGTAAATAATTAAGTAAATTCAATCAATATTTAATATTGTGAAATTTTAACTAATATTTCATTCAAATGATAATATTATTAGTCATATTATTTAAATTAATATTTGTTATTGTAAATTTGGCAACTAAAAGTACTTTATCTTTGCATTGTATTTACAAAGGAATATTAAATATTTTTAGTTAATAAATAAAAAAATCAATTTAGATGAGATCAGTTTTATACATGTATATAGTTATATTTTCAATTATAATTTTAGTGTCGTGTGAACTTATACCTGTTTGTTTTGAAGGAGATACACGATATCATGCTGTGGGTAAAATAGTCAATAATACAGGTCAACCAATACCTGATATTTGGGTTCAAGTTAAAGCCTGCAGAGGAGGAGGCAATTGCTTATTAGCTGGATATGGAAAAACAGATAAAAATGGTCATTTTAGTTTCGTTCACTCTGGCTCAAATGCAACTTCTTACAGCCTTCTTATTAATTTTGATCTAACAGATAAAATAGTGTTCTATTCTAACATTAATTTTAGAATGAAGAATGTCAAATTTTCAATTGAGGAATATGAAATTTATCAAAACGACTGGGGCAACATTGAAATTTAAATATTTAACAGCTTAAAGCTATCAAATAGATTTTAAAGATTTAATTAACGTATTATAAATATCTCATAAAAAAATGTAATAATGAAACCAATTATTAATTTAACAGCAAGTATAATCACTATCTTCCTCTACTTCTCGTGTGACACCAATATCCCAATAATATTTGATGGCAGCGAAAGATATTCCGCTAGAGGTAGAGTTGTGGATAAAGACGGTAATCCTATGCCCAACATTTGGGTCTATGTACGCACGTGTAAGTCTAATACTAACTGTACTACCTGCGGCTTTGCCCGTACCCGGTCTGATGGACAATTTGAAATAATTCACTCAGCAGATGATTCAGCTTTTTACAGCATTCATGTTAATGATTATATTTTGGACCAACCTGATATTTTTCCGAATTCTAATTATCATAATATATCTATAAAATATAGCTTAAACGAATACGAAAAATATAGCAAAGATTTTGGTGACTTAGGTTATTTAGATGAAGCCGTTGCTTTAAGAGTAGTATGTGGAAGAAAACCATGTCAATTTTCTGTATCATCAAATAAAATGGACTCGGAAACATCAGATTTTGAAATTCAAGATAAGAAACATAAATATTACACAATAGATGAGCCGGGCACAAAAACGATTTATGTACCCAAAAATGACACAATACACATAGAATATAGAAAATTACAACCTACTTTACTATTTTTTTCTATATATGGATGGGAAAAAATAACAAGGATTATAACAGATGTCCCAGTTCAAATTGCTATATAAGTATCTAATCAATTTTTTAAAATTAATAATAATGAACTCTAGAATATTAAAAATCATCGCTGTAATAATTATTTTTACTTATTTTGGTGTAAATAATATTGAAGCACAAGAGAATAAAAACTTAAAAACAAGACTTGCTTTATTTACACCCATCAATATGTCTATGGGACAAAGTGTATATACCACAGCACATAGAACTGCTTGGTTGGGTATTGGGCTTTCCGCCCATATGGATATTAGTGATAAGTTTTTAATAGGTTTGGAGTTTTCTAATGCATCTAGTCCTGTCCGTCAAAAAGAGGTCATCAATTCTGAAAAAACTAAACTGTCAAACACCACTTTTTTAGCTGGTTATAGATGTGCTCAATACCACCAACTGGATATAGATATTTACGGACTTGTAGGAGGAACTCTAGGAATCAACCAAGGTGACTTTAAGGGCTATCATTATGGCATGGGCATAAAAGCATCTAAATATTTTGACAAAAGTTTATATTTATTCTTGGGTACTGATTTTCAAAATTACGGCTTTAATATTCAAGCTTCCCCATACTGGGAACCTAGGTTTAATAGGGCATCCATGTTGAGATTTTCTATTGGTGC
>DAIPYV010000088.1:0-13680 GCA_036782555.1 Saprospiraceae bacterium | reverse complement strand
CTTGTACGCATGTAATTCTCTCGAGGACATTTTCGTTGTGTTCATCTGAAACCCGGACCGGAACTTTTTTTTTTTGTTTTGTACGAGTGGTAGTGCTTTTCCGAAAATGAGTGGATATTTTGTAAAATTCCGATCGGGATTTTTTTTTTATCTGAACTGTATTAATTTCCTCTGTTCCGAATGAATATTTTGTCGGATCGTAAATAATCCAAAACCTCCGATCTGAAATATTGAATACAACCGTTTTTGAAATGGCAGTTTATAAAACTATTGATCTTGATAAAACAAAACCTCCGATATGAGAAAAAAAGTTTTCCATTCTGTATCTATTTTTACCGATTAGTAGATACAAAACCTCTGTTTGGTACGAATAAAAGACTACCAATCTGTATTTATCTTAACCTCCAAACCAATTTCGGATATTTCAGTATCTCACCATTCAGCTGTTTTTAATCCGATGGGTATATTTTAAACTGCTGGAAACAAACCGGCAGTTCTTGATAGTACAGTTTGAACGTATCAAAAAATACTGATCTGAAAAAATATAAAATACTAATCTGATAAAACAGTTATATCTGATCTGTATTTCTTAAAACTATAGATCGTATTAATTTCATCTGATCAGAGGTTTTTCCAACGATTAGAATGATTTTATCGAATCTGATGAATAATTTGCTCTATTTAGACTTTACAGACTTTACAGTACTTTTAAAAAACAAAAAATTTTATTAAATATATATATATATTTATATATGTATATATGTATACATTAGATATATGTATATATATATTTTTATTCATATACTGGTTTGGTTTGTTATCACATTATTCATCAAATGTGATGCTTCATCCTCATTGTTTACATTATGAGCTGTAGTTACATTATTGCTGTCATTTCCACAGCTTATATATAAATCATTTTTATTTGTTTTTGATGATTTGCGCATATTGTGAACATTAATAAGATTCATGCTTTGGTTGTTTTTCTTACAGTCAATTCCAGGTAATACAAAAACATCACCTGACATTTCTTCTGCAGATTTCTTGTTAGACACTGCTTGTTCCTTGTCATCACCCTTATTAGCAAGATTTGGATTTCGGGTAACTAATTCTTCCCAGAAAATTTCATTCCATCGATTAGCTACAATTCCATTTTCCCTATCTTTGAAAGCTGAAATTAAATTGTGAAATTTAATATAGTCTTTCAGACCAGCTTTCAATTCTTGTTCACCCTGCTTTTGACCTTGCTTCTTGGATCTCTCCAAATCTTCTTTCCAATCATTGTCATAAAGTTTTTTGATTTTTGGCTCACTGGTTTTAAGAAACCATAATGTCATTGCCTCATCGGATGTTGTAATAAATTGATACAAAAATGTTTGTTTATAAACCCTAGATCCTTCCAGACAGTGCTTCCAATCCTTGTTAATTCTTGGAAGAAAATGATAGCAGAATATATACCACATTTTTCTAACCTCTTCATTATTTTCATATTCCTCATTATAAAAATATTCACATGCAGCTAATGTCTGAAATGATAATTCACCGCTTTTAATCAATGCTACAAATATACATCAGTGAGTTAACAATATCAATAAAATATGAAGTCAATCTTTAAAACTTACTCTTGAATTTTTCACATATTTCATGTTTTACATAACCACGGCGTGAACACATTGTTCTCTTGATAATTCGGCGTATCTCATTGACGTAAGCATTTATATTCTTCAAAGATTTATCAATCTGAAGCTTTTCAAGAGCATCTTGAATTATCTGTCCATTTGCCTCCAGGTGACTTTCATCAATAATTTTAATCTGCTGAAAAAGAGGATTCCGTACCCACCATTGGAGGTTTGATTTGAAAATATCTGACAGAATACCAGTTTGATACTCACCACTTTTAAACTTCTTTTTCATATCTAGTTTCTCTTTAGAACTTGTGTCTATTGAGCTACTGTCAACTGCATCATTTATTTCACTATTGTTTAATTCAATTTCAGTTTCTGTATCTTCTTCTTCTTCTTCTTCTTCATCTTTTTTATTACAACCATCTTTTTTCTCATTAGTTGCTTTAGCTGTGGTACAGCCTACTATATTATTTTCAGGTAAGACGCTTTTGGCTTGTTGAAGTTCGTCTTTTTGCTGAGTGGTTGTTTTTAATACGGAAGCAGTACTCTTGGCAAGTGTTCTTGGATCATCCTCATAAGAAGAACCACTATAGTAACCTTCTTGATTTTTGTCAGACAAAATTTTGTTTAGATATTGTTTGACTTTGTTCTCGCTATTATCATCATTAGGAGAATCACTATTGTACTCTGGTATTTTTGCTTGTTGTTTTTCTTTGTGAGTTTTATTGACAGAATTTACCATAGTTGCAGGTTCTTTGCTTGCTTGTTGTTTTGAGGATGCATCGGGTTTCTGAATATTTCTTTTTTTTGATTGGGATTGTTGTAGTTGATTGGCTTGCACAATTTCATTGAATTGTTCGAATAATGGCCTTTTGGTGGAACTACGGTCATCATGGTGTACATTTTTATTTTTTTTATTTTTAGAAGAAGTAACTGTTGACATTGTTACGAAAAGATAAAAAAATGACAAAAATAAGTAAAAATACAGATTATATGTTTTATTTATGATATGCAGAATCAAAAAATGAGGATTGGAACAAGCAGGAATACAGATTGGTTTCATTGGTAAAACGGTTTTTTATAGTAATTCACTGAGCTAAAGTAAATGACTTCATGAATAACAAAGTTTTAGGTACCATAAAAGCAATATTACGGCTAACATCCTGTAAACCAATTTGAATCTCTACATAAATAATGAGTTGGTTGTGGTACATATTGTACATAAAGCTTATGTGCAGCTGCTCTATATATTTTCTAGTAGTGTACATTCTACTTCTAGTACATGTGTAAATATACACGTGCACTAGTAGTATGTATAAAAAGTTACGTAGAGAAAAATGCAGTGCTTTGTACGTAAAGTACAACACTTTTTTTTCATTTGTCTACGTGATTGCAAAGTTGGTTTTTTTAGGTTGATAGCCGATGTGATACCAATAAACACAATGATAATATAGTCTTTTAAAAATGTTTTGTGAGGTATCGGTGTGCTTTCACTTGACGTAGCCTCAAGAATTTGACGTGTGCAATTACACGTACAAAAGTACCAGGTACTACTAGTATTAGCGAAAAGTACTACCGTAGTACTCCAATTAACAAGTCTTTTTAGGAATATAACTGATTTCTAACCAATTGCAACAAAAATAATACGCTTATCGTGTTTTTTGAAACTTGTTTCGGCTCGCTGCCAACGTACGTAGCCTCAGTAGTTTCACGTGTCGAAGTACCGTAGAAATGTGCATGTACTACGTATAAACAGTATAAAATAAAAAAAATACAGGCGTGCAACCGAAAATATCTTTTTGAATGAAATATTACATGTCTGTAGAAGCTTTAAAATACATATTGAAAGACAATATCGGTTGTATTTCGGTTGAAAAACAAAGAGTCAGCCGATTACTTGTAACATGATGGGAAGAAACTATCTAGTCAGTCAATTATAAAAAAGATACTCGGACAAAGTACAAGAAATTATGCTTTCGCGGTTTTTTTTTGGTTTTCGGCTGGCCTCACAATCTGCTGCGCCGCACGGAAGCAGCAACAGAGCAAGTTGCTGCCTACCACAACAACAACAAAACAGCTACTACAAGTACTAGCAACAGTATTAATTGACCAGAACAAGGACACAACAAATTGCAACGATACACAGTATTACGCTTTAGCTCGAATGAACAAGGCTTGAACGGAAAGGTTATCCATTAGGTGATTTCAATTAACTAATGTTCAACGTTTCAATGTTGGCTGAACTTCTATTAGACTTTAGGCCTGCATACACCGTATTGTACAATTGTTGTCGAGTTTGAGTCAAATAAAACAAGATTAGCAACAACAGCATAATCAGCAACAGCAGAACAACAGCAGTAACCATAGTATTGTATGATTATTGTCGAATTTAAGGAAAAATAAAAAAAGTCAGTTACAGTATTAACGATAACAATAAGAACGGCAGTCATGGCTAGACGCAAAAACACGTCAAGACGAAATACTAGAGAGAGTATCTTTCCTGATTTAGGTCTAGTAAACGAGATGAATATGATCGTTCCACCGCAAGAAAATACTAGACCCTCTGCTGAGGATGCAGAAACCGAAACGACAAGCGAGCTGGATATGATCGTTCCGCTGCAAATAAATACTAGACCCACTGAGGATGCAGAAACCGAAACGACAACCATGGCAGCTGGTGCACACACCGAGACATCTGATGCACACACCGAGCCATCTACAACCGAGCCATTACCAAATTCTACTTCTATTCTTGAGGTCTCGGCAACACTACAAATCGATAACCCTGCTGATGTCGGAGATTTCAATTTGGAAACCGAAGTTACTTCAACACTAGATTCTGACAGAACAAATAGTGAAGACAATGAAAATTTTCCGTTACCTAAATCCGCTGGTCATTTAAATCAAGCATTTATCTTAAATAGTATTATTGACAAGGAAGAACTTTGCTTTATAAAATTAAAAGATTTATGCGACACTTATTTTAAACACCAAAATCTTTTACAACTTGGCGATCTGAGATATGGAACTGATAATGATGGAATCGAGGACTATTCTTTTTTTGTATGTATCGGTACAAAAAATGCTTACAATTCTGTTTTATCTGTTTCATCTACCAAAAAAGACAATAAAAATGAGAGTCTTTACATTGAAAAATCTTTCACGTATCAAACATTATTTGTTTCATTTCTAAATGAAATATTCATACAAGATAATTTGGATATATTAAATAAGACATACAGTAAAGATAATATACTTACTGTATCTTTATTTTATAGAGAGACGACAAGATACCCAAAGCAACCAAAAAAATTAAAACTAATAGATCATTTAATTGGGGCTGCAAGTATTGCTCTCGATGAGTATCCTTCATGTTTGCTTGTATGGCTTGGAATAGTAGCAAAATTTCCTTGCAAAAAACCAAATGTAAGTTGTAAAGATAAATTAGATGAAATAAGGGGAGCATTGAACATTGGTACCTTTTTCATTTGCACTATGCAATGGATTAAATCTGTTACAGTAGGAAGATGGACACCTGTAACATGTCAGGTCTACGCAAGAACATTGAAAGGGCCATTGAATTTTTACAAAAAATTATATTTTAATAAACTTAATATGGATCACGATCTTATTCATCTACAATATTTAAGACGACGACAACACATAATTGATGATGATGTGACACTCGAGTGGCATGCATTATTGTTTCCGTTACAATACTTAACAATGTTTGAATTGACAAATATGCCTGATGGTAATGAATGTATTCGAACAATATTTTATCGTGCAAATTATTTTTTTTTATTCCAGCCGACAAAATATTCATTTCTTAGTAGTGAAATTGTCCCTTTTTTAATGGAGTATTTTGATAACCATGAATTAAATGAAAGTACAGTAGTTGAAATAACAAAAGAATTAGAAGATTCTAGATCAAATAATTTAGAAACACCAGAACTTATTGTTGATTCAGAAGTTGTTAATGCATTGTTACAATCCAATGCAAATCAATCATTAAAGACATTAAATTTTTATGCAGATGCAAATGATATTAATGAAGCTGGTTATTTATTTTTACTGGCATCGAAAGTGTTCTATGGTTCTGCAGCATACCATTACATAATACGACAATTCTTTTATTTTATTTTTAGATCGATATCCAAACTGAGATCAACACATCCGTTTTTTAATATGGTGATGCCAACTTTTGTTGAATTGATTATTGAACGTACATATAGAAACCTTGGATACGGTGTCAAAGATTTAATTGCAATTAACGGGCTACCAAGCGACATTGAAGAAATACAAAACGATAGAGGTAGAATTCTTAGAATATATTATAACAAACTACTATCATTATATTCAGAAAGTTTTTTAAAAAAAAGGTTTAAAGGAGATGAAAGTGATATTCTATTTTTGAAAACATTTTTGAATTACAACCTTTCGATAGTCAATATATTTACAAATGATACTACTCCGTTTGCAGCAAACTATACTCGAAAATTCAATATACAAGTCAGGCCATCAGATGACATTTTACAACGTTCACTGGGTTTTATAAATCCTTTTATTACATATTTATCGCAAATTATTGAGTTAACCACTAATACAGAAATGCAATCATGTTGGCTTGTACGAACTTATGTAAATCAATTTTACATTATGACCTTATCAACTGATTTGAATGAAGAAAGAATCATAAGGTTTCCAAAGTGTATTGGAGGAAGTGAATTATTGACAGTTTTAACTGATGAGAAAGAATCTTTATACTTTTCTTCACCAAATAAAAAAATACCTACTCAAGACAATGATAAATTTGATTCAACATTAGATTTAATACTGACACGTGTAGAGGAAGAGTCAATGAATGATGATATTGGTAAGATATACAATCTTTATATCAAACAACGGAAATGGAAGAATTATAGAAAACGCTTTAAAATCAAAGGAGGACGAATAAAGGATAACGATCCGAAACATTTAAGAATTGGGCCTATGTTCGACATTGGAGATTATGCAAATGCACGAATTAATCAAGATATGGTAATGCCTATAACACGCATTCTTGATCCATGGAAAGAAGTATTCAATAGTCGATCTTCTGCAATAAGAGATAAATTGCCATATTATGAAATAATAACATTTAGAAAGGAAACTTGGCTTTCAGATTATGTAACAGAAGCATTTTTTGAGATACTTAATGATCCATTAATGAACTTTCCATTAACAACATGGATAGTTAGCTCAAGAGAATTTGATTGGTTGGTCCAATCACAAAAGTCAATACAAAATTTTATTAAGGCTCTTCCTAAGGAATGTACTAAGATATTGCTATATTTACATATACATGATCATTACATGACTGTTGAAATTGAAATACCTACATATCAATCAAAAGAAGTATTGGTGTATATTTCTGATTCCTTGGGAGAGGATTTTCCACTTGATGATATTGCTGAAGAAATTCGAATGGCTAATGTGGACTTACTTATTGCATCCATAAACCCACTTCTTCCCATTACCTACCTCAAAGCAACTGATGTTATTCTTCAAGAAAATACCTATGATTGTGGTGTTTGTTGCAATCAACGAGCTTATTTTATTAAACGATTTAATCATCCTTCTATGATACCAACAGATTATATCTATTTAAAGAACACTGTTAATTTTCGGATATTCATGTTAGCGGAAATTCTCAAGTACAATCGACCTGATATAAGTAAGCTGGTATATTTTTATAATCCAAATCATCAGCCAGTAGATTGGAATTTATTAAAGAATAATGAAAACATTGAAAGTTCCGAATATAATGAGGAAGATCATGATCATGATGAGGCAAATGATGAAGATAAAAGTGAAAATGATGATATGACTTTCAATGAGGTATTAGACGCTTTATCAACCATTGATCAGGAACCTTTTGAAAAGAAGAAGGACACCCTGGAAAATATTGAAAATGACATTTCAGACAATAAATCAACAGGGATTGATTCGAAAGAAAATGCAGACAATGCTATGGTGAATGAAGAACAAAGTGTTCCCCAAGAAAATATTCCAGCAACATCACTTCACGGCAATTTGGAATATGAAAAAGAGTCTCATCATCCTAAAACCTTCATTCGAAATTATACTAGTGGAAAAGTGCTTAAACCAAATATGAATGACACTGAATCAGAAGAAGAAGTTGGTAGTCATAATGAAACAGAGTCTGATGAGGAGACTGAAAATGATGATGAAGAGGAAAAAAAATCTTCAGTAAGTTCTCATAAAGATTATGATTCAGATGAAGAGAAGGGTGAAGAGAATGATTCTGATTATATTGAAAATGAACAGGTGGAAAGTAAAGAGAATTCTCCAAGTATTGGCCAATATCGGATAAAAAGAAAATTGTCTAGTAATCCAACAGCTCCAATACATTCCAACTCAAAACGAAGAAAATTAACAAGCAAACAACAAAACCAAAAAAAGAAAGCCTCTGCAAGGACAAATATTGATCATCAAACAACAAAGAAAGTTTATGGTAGGGAAAGAACCAAGAAAAAAGATAAATTAAGTGAGAAAAAAGATGAGAGATTGGAGAAAGCTGAATTAAAGAAAAAGGAAGCTGAGCGAAAAGTAAAACTAACAAATATCAGAAACGAAATTGATCGATGGGAGCAATGGACGGAAGTTCCAAGAAAATCTTTAGAAGTTGATCTTTTTGATGACAATCCAAATTATTTTATTGATCAAAAGGTGCCACAGGAAGAGCAGGCAGAATTAAATTATGATATAGATAGACTGAAAACAAAAATGTATGCGCCACAGCAATTAAGTTTTGAGAATGCACAAGCCGCTGCTAGCAGCGCATTCTTTACTGCTACAGGTGTTGCGGAAGAGCGGCACAAAAATGCAATTAAATTACTTAAAGAGGTTGGTAATGACAAAACTACCACACTATACAAAACTCGAAAAAAAGATGTAATTGAGCTGGCAGAAAGAAAAAAGTTTCTTCAGTATCAAGTTCAAACTATAACTGAATTACTACCATTTGATGCAGTGTATGGTTTAAGATCCAAGGAAGGGAAAACAAGGAGAAAAGAGTATTATGTCATAGCAAAACTTCCTGATGATACATTAAAGGAAAAACTAGTCACAAAAGACTGGATTGAAAAGCATGTTGAAAAGGATTTTTTAAATAAATTTTATCAAGCGGAAAACGAACGTGGCTGGATTTTATTTTTACAGGAAGATGCAGACGAAAAGCTTGTGAAGGATTCTAATGAGCTAAGGCAGCTTTTACAAGATAAAGCAGTGCCACCTGTGTATCAGTATAAGATGGATGGAGATGATGATAAAATCCACTGTATTCGTGTTGCTGTAACATTTCAAAATCCTTACAAAAAAATGATTGTAAGAAATATGGATTGGGCTATTATGACTGAAAAACATTCAAGCAATAAACTTCATCCAGAAAGTGGTCCATGGGCTAATACAGATGAAAAAGGAAATAAGGTTCACATTTACTGGGATTGTAGGGACTCACTTTTAAAAGCGGCCCTTGGTGAGGTGACATTTGAATTAATCAAATCAGTTTTAAGGCCAACCTGGGAAGCTGAGTATAGTCATCAAGGAAGACCCCATTTGAAACCAAACTTCATCTTCGATGATAATCCACACTTTGAATTTGTCCCTAATTCGGAAAGGTTTATTGATAAGTATGATCGAAGCTCAGGGTCATTGTTATCAGTAAGACCACCTGTTTTTAAACGGGATTTTTGTGGAATATTTTCCCATAGACAATATTATTACTTTGATATGCGAGAAATATCAATGGATTATTTTGTGAATGTTAATACACGACAAATTTCTGGAATTTATTATGATCCTGTCACTAAGTTATTCACAGGACTAGAAAAGTTCAGAGAAAAAGGGAGACACAAGTTCAAGAAGGTTGAATTAGATACCAGATGGGTTCATACCAATATTAATAAGGCAGTTATAGATGCAGCAATTAAAAAGTCAAAATCGGATGACAAACAATTTGTTAAATTACCAATTGGTTTGGGAAAACCCATCCAAACATCAAAAGAGATTAAAAAAAATCCCATAATTGCTTACCCACAATATGGTGAGGATACATGTGTGTTTTCCTCATTGAGCAGTGCTTTATATTTTCTACAATATGAAGATACAGCCTATAAAATTGATGTTTTCAAAAAGAAATTATTAACAGATATGTTTGATGAATCATTTGAGAATTTAATGGGTAGAATTACACAGCATATACATGAGGATGAGTATTATAAAATGTTTCGCAGCAAATGTCAAGTACGAAAGATAATAAATTGCCCCAGCTTTGATTTGATTAAGGAGAGCAAAGCACGAGAAAATGTTCTTTTTCATGTTGTTGTAATAAGCAAAGATGGTGGAGAAAATCATGCAATTTGTGTTGTAAAGAATTGGATTTTTGATGGTAATTATACAAATGCATTACCTTTATCCCAAGAGTCCCTTAATAAATCCTGCGATTCAGTGTTTGAAGGGATTGCTTGTGGTTACAAATACACTTTTGCTTAATAATATTTTTTTATTTCTATTAAGCACTACAATGGTGGTTCTTTTCTTTTATTGCTGACATTAGAACTATTTGAAATTATTTTGGTTTTCATAAATTCAAAAAAAACTTTTGTCCATTCTGATTTTGAAACTAAAAAGATCCATTCCTGTGCTGTAACAATATCTTTCTCAATCTCATATGGCAGGGCTGTGATGGGACTATGAATACTCTCCACTGGAAAAATGCATATATCCCTTTCAAAATCAATCTTTGCATATTTTACCAATTGCGACGCTCTATGAGTTTTGATAGCCGATGTCTTAGATAATAATGAATATGAAATAGCATACGAACCAGCACAGTTGATGGTTGTGCTTCCAATTTTAAATTTTTTTTTGAATTGATCCTCGGAAATATCCCAAAATAATAATAACTTTGCAGGGATAACACCACCTTGTTCCCATTTGATTGATGCCCAATCATACCAGGGTTCATTGGCTTCATAAGAAGGATCTGCTCGAAATATAAATTGACTGCGATTGTGTTGTGTGAAGAATCTGAAAGTCCCTTCTACACATCCTTGCTGAGTAAGATTTTTACATATGCTTAATAACTGATTTTGAAACACCTTATCCTTCCAATTACAGATAACTTTTGCATTTTTGGCAAGAAGCATCTGATTCTCATTATCAAAGAAATATCTAAACCACTTTGAATCAACGTAGTCTTCATCTCGTACATTTGGACTAGCACTTTGTTCATATGCAGTATCTTCATAAGCCATATTTATAGCAATATTTTCTATTTGTCGTTTAGCAGTTTGGTATTCAAAATTATTTTGTCTTCTTTGTGTATTCTTTGAGGGCAGTTTTGCTTCTGTTTTATGATGAGATTCTCCAATGCCAGTGTCAAAGTTTTTCATTGAACCAAATCTTAATATATCATTAGCAAAGTGTGTTGGCAAATGAAATTTAATAATTTTCATCTGACACCCTACTTGCCGATCTAGTGTTGCTTTGTATGTATTGAGTATATATGGCATACACTGATTTAAGGTTCGTACCATTTGTACACTTAATTCTTCTTGGTTACAAAAATTTTCAAACATAAGCATCAATTCAAACAAGTGTATAAATTTTTTTGTGCGCCCTGTTCCTAGCTGTTCATCTATTTTGCCTCCCCCCTCATTTGAATTAAACACCATCAAATACACCAAAAGTATGCCAGACATTTCACTTGCATTCTTACGTGTAACAGACGTATAGCTCGAATAAAAATGAGTCCGTTGAAGACTTCGATCACTTTGGTGCATCATCATTTTACCATATGCTCTACAAATACTATCAAACCTTGTACAATAACTTTCAGAAAAAGCAGATTTATTACTCAACACATATTGCACTTCATTGGAATCCGAGTTTGCCATGATCTCTTTTATCTTTTTTTGGTCAAATAACATTGTAATTAGATACATAAACAGACCATGTTGCAGACAGTGCATTATATCCCCACATACAGCTCCAAATAAACCTCTTTGACTATCACAAAACTGAACATTTTCCCATGCATTATCTAATTTGTGCTGTGAAATTTCCCGTAATGTTTCTTTTGTACCTTTTTGTATTTGCTTCATCATTTTGGCATGATTATTGTATTTAAATTTGTATTTTGGATTATCCGTTTCATCAAATGGACAATCACAGCATCTACATGATCGTTGTATATTATTTCTTGATGTATATCTGCCACAGATTTTATCTAACCCCTCAGTATCTCCAATTATATACAACACAGGAATCTTAAAATTAACATCATAATTATTTTGATCATATGTAAGGGTAAAAGGGAGTTTAAGATGTTGACATTGTTTGAATTCCTCTAAAATAAATGAAATCATATGGTGATAATCAATTGCTTTTTGATAAGATGTAGTTTTTTTCATATGTTGTTGATCTGAAATGTATCCTAAGGTACGCCAAGCTAATGGGATATTTCTAGTCTCACGATTGAAAATACCAAGGGTAAATCTAACAGGCTCAAGACATAACCTTCCATTTGTATCTGTATGGGTTTTGTCAATAAAAAAGATAATAGGACAGAGAACATCATTTTTATCTTTCAAATAATCCTTTTGAGCCTTTTGATAAACCGATCCAGTATTAATATCTCCAAATCTTTTGGTAGTTATATTATTGTTCATTTCAATGTTTGGGTTATATATATCATCTGGTGATAGCAACAGATTTTTGGTTTGCATTAACTGCCTGTCATTCAACAAGGAATACAAACAGTCTTTGAAGCAATGTTTAACTATTTCAGTAGTGTTTCCCGATCCTTCTAATTTTATTGTATGAATTGTTGGTTCTAGATTCTGTAAATGATATTTCAATTTAAGTTCTTGAACCAGTTTTTCTCTTGATAAATTAGGCTCTACACCAAAATCAACATCAAACACATTCACAGCCTTTTTGGTCCATGCCATTATATGATCATAGAGATATAATGGTGCCTTAGCCGTATTGAGAATTTTTAACAGCTCAATTTTTGCTGGTAAGCTATTTCTATTACTATGAGTGGACAAATTTAATGTCATACTATCATTGTTTTCTGCAATATTCTCTTGCTCAAAGCCTACATTAAAATCATTGTCATCTTCAATGGCATTGCTAATTGAAATTTCATCTGCTTTTAAAACAACATTTTTATCTACAATGCTTTTTTGCATAATATGATTGTTAGAAATATTGCATGCTTCAGAACATTCTCTATTTCGTTGCCAATGTGAGTTAATGGCTCTTGAAGATTTGAAGCATGTGTCACAACCAACACAAAAGTGTTGGATAGTACTATCGGATAATTTGTTTGAGGTCATGAAAATTTTTATAGCTTTGTAAAATTATGAGCTAGTAAATGGTTGTGGTGTGAAAAAATGTAATTTATTCGAGCAAAAGATATAGAAGTTATAAAAAAAAAGGATATATATTATAATTTCACAAATATATGTAATGAATAGACGTAGAACACTGGTGTGCTCTACGTCTATTCATTCTAACGTTTTCAGTTCAATACTACCCATTCACCATGTGGCAGTTTACTTTTTGTCACATGTCCACATAAATGGAAATGATCCAATTGGCGGTTTAAGAATAATACCAATCCGAATTAGATTTTTATCTGTTTGTACGAAATTCATACCGATTGGAGAAAATCTATCCAATTTTGAATGCGATTGGTCCTTTTTTTTTGTGAGAAATTTTTTTTAAGTCCTGGGCAAAATCGTGCAAGATTTGACAAAAATATACTTGTACCTGTAGCCCGTACAGCTACATGTTATTGGTACTAAAGAAAGTACCAATCGGTACTATAAAAAAAATCCGCTAGTCCAAATCGGACGAAAAAGCTCCGATCGGTATAATTTTCGTCGAAACGGTACAATTTGCCTCTAAAATACCTCCGATTGGCAGAATTTCCTCCGCCCCAGGCTTCAGATGTTTCTGGGGCTCCAGTGCGTATGCGTAA
>DAIPYV010000087.1:0-14177 GCA_036782555.1 Saprospiraceae bacterium | reverse complement strand
ATCAATGGATTTAATCAAAATCTGTCGGATGAAATCGATCATGAAGCACTAAAATTACTAGGTGCAGATCTAGCAGTGACAGGCAATAAATCTGCGGATGTTGAATTATTGGCCGCTTTAGATTCATTGCCCGGCGAAAAAGCATTAGAGATGGAGACTCTATCGATGATTTATCTTCCTGAAAAGGACGCCACGACCTTGGTAAGACTTAAAATTGTAGAAGGAAATTATCCTTTTTATGGTAAACTTGAATTGGAGCCTTCTGATTCTCGTGACCAATTGTATAAGGAGCGTATGGCACTTGTAGAAAAGCCACTTCAAGAAGAGTACAAGTTTTCGCTCAATGATAGTATAGGGATAGGTAATATAATGTTTCGTATCGGTGGAGTATTGGAAAGTGCACCTGGTGGAATAGCTCTTGCATCGGCCATTGCACCAGCGGTCTATATCAGCCGAAGTTTTGCTGATAGTATTGGACTCATTCAGGAAGGGAGTCTAGTGAGTTATGCTTACTATTATAAACTTCCTAATGATTTTAATATTGCTCAATGGAAGGAAAGTCATAAAGATCTATTGCGTACAGACAATATGCGTTTTGAAAGTGTCGAAGACAGAAAAGAAAACCTTAATCAGGCATTTTCCTACCTTAATTTTTTTCTTAACCTTGTGGCATTAGTAGCGCTTCTACTGGGCTGCATAGGTGTGGCTTCTAGTGTATGGATCTATGTGGACGGCAAGCAACGATCTGTGGCCTTGTTGCGTTGCATTGGATTTAAGCAGTCACAGGCTTTTGGGGTTTACTTTGTACAGATTTTTATCATAGGCTTAATGGGGATTCTTTTGGGTATATTGATCGGTATTTTTGTTCAAAGAGCGATACCTGTTTTGCTGCAAGATATCCTACCTGTGCAAGTATCTGTTAGCATTGGATGGGAGTCATTAGGTCATGCTTTTTTAATTAGTTTAGTACTGACTACTTTATTTTCTCTTATTCCTCTTTTGAGTCTTCGTAGGTTAAGTGCACTGCAAGCTTTGAGGAGTGGATCACAATCATCTACTGGAAGAGATTACTTAGCATGGGCACTATGGGGTCTGATATGGGTATCAGTTATGTTTTTCATCAAAATATTGAGTGCTTCCTGGTCATTGAGCGCCATATTTACAGGAGCCATACTCGTAGCATGTGTTATTATTTTACTCTTTGCGCAGTTTTTGGTTTTTGTTGCAAAAAAAATGTCAAACCATGTGAGTAATTTTAATATACGACAGGGTCTTAGAAATCTCAACAGACCTGGAAACCAGACGAGGACAATTATGCTCACCATAGGCGTAGGTACAGCTATTTTGACGACGCTCACTATCGTCCAAAGCATATTACTTAAGAATATAGCGGTGCTGGACTCAGGTCAACAGCCTAATATGATACTTTACGGAATTGAATCCAACCAAAAAGAAGAACTCAAAAGACTCACTAAAGAATTTAATCTCCCTATTATAGAGGAGGTACCTATTGTTACAATGAAAGTGGATGGGTGGAAAGGAAGAGGTAAAGCTGAATGGCTTGCAGACAGTACTATGGATGCCAGTCTATGGGCTGTAAATAGGGAAGCAAGGGTAAGTTACCGCGATACGCTTACCTCTGACGAAAAATTGATTAAAGGAAAGTTGAGACCACACCTCAAGGAGTCAGATAGTATTTTTGTGTCCTTGGCCACTAGTTTTTCTAACTCTATGAAAGTGGATATAGGAGATGAGATAATTTTTAACGTGCAGGGTGTACGCATGAAAACTTATGTGGGTAGTATTAGAGATATAGATTTTCGTAATTTTTCCACACGGTTTCTTATTTTATTCCCGTCAGGTGTATTGGAAAATGCACCTCAGTTTCATGTGTTGGTGACCCGCACACCGGATGCTCAGACTATGAGCCGATACCGTACGACTGTAGTAAAGACCTTTCCTAATATCACAGCTGCCGACCTGAGTTCAGTACTCAAATCAGTGGGTGTGATTGTCAACAAAATCACATTTGTCATACGATTTATGGCGATATTTAGTTTGCTTACTGGTTTTCTAGTTTTGATTAGTTCTTTACTATTGAGTAAATATCAGAGAATGAAGGAAAGTACATTACTTAGAACCATTGGAGCTACCCGCAAACAAATCAGTCAAATAAGTACTACAGAATTTGTAGTATTGGGGGTTTTGGCATCAGGGACGGGCATAGTTTTGGCATTGGTAGCAGCTTTTTTTATTACTGTCTTGGCTTTTGATTTAGCTTTTTCGGTAGATTTTTTGACGATTGGTTTAATGTTTCTTGCTGTGGTGGGTCTAACTGTCATGATTTCTTGGTTCAATCAGCGAGAAGTATTGAACTCTTCTGTGTTGGAGATTTTAAGAAAAGTAGAGGACTAATCCTACTACAAACAAAGAATTAGTACAATCAAATGATCCAAGAATTAAGAAGTTATCATGTTTATTGCTACTGATCTAGGCTAAACATGTATTTATGTAAGAATTATATTTTATTGTATAAAAGTGTAACAATACATGATAAGTACCTTTGTTGGTCAATAATAAAGTTGACAATTAAATATTTATTATGAATTTTTTTACACATAAGGTTGAGCCATTTAAAAAGTCTGATAGCGGTTTTTTCATTTTTTTAAAAAAGATGGTTATTACCTCAATGATTGTTTTATTTGCTAGCATAAATATAAATGCACAAGCAAAAGGAGATAGCTACGGTACCGCTATAGGGTTTAAATTTTATCCAACTGGAATTACTATCAAGTCATTTCTAAAGGAAAATCTAGCTTTTGAAGGTATCGGATACTTCTGGGATAAAGGTACGCGTATTACAGGATTATTTGAATATCGTTATAATTTGTCAAAAAATGGTAATTTGAAATGGTATATCGGACCTGGGGCGCATGTTGGCTTTTACAAGCCTGAATTTTTTAATGGAAATACGAGTTTTGGTATTGATGGTGTTCTAGGATTGGACTATAAATTTCCAGGAATCCCTCTTAATGTATCACTCGATTGGCAACCTTCTTATGAATTAGGAAATTTTGGAGGATTTAGTGGCAATTGGGGAGGCTTAGGTATCAGATTTGCTTTTTAGTGTGTGTGTAATAATTTCATATTTTACGAGAATCTTTTAAAACTTAGATAAAAAAATCTATAATGAATTTCTTACTATAGTTTAAATTAGCTTTATGAGACTTTAAACTATTTATTAACCTCAATGTGCAACAATCGTTTTACGACAATAAAAAACCAAATATTATCTTTTCGTTAAGCTATTCAACTATCATACTGTTTATAGTGGTGCTGTAACATATGTTGCTACCGCGGTAGTCAAGGCTACCTCTGTAGCAACACAAGTATGACTTGTCGATAAAAGCATTGATGTGACTCCTCAGTATTTAAAACTTCATCTACGGAGCCCTTCCTAACACATGAAGTAAAGGTAGGTTGTTTTGCTATCTTGTCTATGTATCTCGTTTTAGATATTTGGGTTTAGCATAAAATTCACAAAAAAGCCATACTTTATAATTCTCATTAATCAATACTTTATTGTATCTTTGTGCGAATTTTTCAAAAAAATAATCGAAATACATGGATCGCAATCAGCTCATTGGAATAGTGCTTATAATGACCACCATCATGTTATGGACTATTTATACAGCACCCTCTACTGAAGAATTAGAAGCCGCTAAACGCACAAAGGACTCAATCGCACTGTTGGATCAAGAGGTCAAAGACGAAAAGGCTATAGACTTAAAGCCTGTCCAAGATACCTTCGTTCCTGCCTTAGATGATTCAGTCATGACAAAGCAAAACCTTCTTAAATTTGGGGCATTTGCCTCATCTGCAGAAGGTGAAGAGACCGAGTATATCCTTGAAAACGAGTTGGTGCGCTATACTTTCAGCAGTAAGGGAGGACATATAAAGGAAGTACTTCTAAAACAGCATTATAAAACTGTACTATACAGTGATGGTAAAGAGGGCCGAGAATTGGTTAAGATATTGGAGAGTCCGGACAATAGATTCAACTATATTTTGCCTGTACCGAGTGCGTTGAATAAAAGTGTAAGTACAGCAGACCTTTATTATCAAGCTAATAATAGTGCCAATGCTCTCAGTCTTAAGGCTATGGCGGGTGATAATATGTATTTTGAGCATAGATATAGCTTAAGACCTGATGATTATACACTGGACTACAGTATCCACTTTCAGGGATTAGGACAAGTGGTGGCCAATGGTACCAAAGCTATAAAACTAGAATGGCTCAACAACTTACAAAAATATGAGAAAAGCGAACAGTTTGAACAAAATTATTCGACCGTATATTTTAAACCTACAGATAAATATAGAGACTATTGTAGATGCGTATCCGATGCTACTGAGGAACTGCCTGATAAAAATATCGAGTGGGTTTCGCATGCCAATCAGTTTTTTAATACTTCGCTAATAGCTAAAACAACACCATTTGCAGGTGGAATCATGACGACAAAAATGACGGACTACAAGACGAGTCAGTATGTCAAAATTGTCACATCTGACGTAGATGTTCCCATTCAAAATTTTGATAATGGAAGTTTTGAAATGGCCTTATATAGTGGTCCAAATGAATTTAAAAGATTGCGCGTATTGGGTACTGATTTAGATCAAATCATTCCTTTTGGTTCTAGCATTTTTGGTTCTATTAATAGGTGGATGATCAGGCCATTTTTTGATTGGCTATCACAATATATAGGCAGTAAGGGATTAGTTATCATCATATTAATATTTCTTATAAAAATGGCCTTGTACCCATTAATGTATAAGATGCTTTACTCCCAGGCTAAAATGGGAGCCCTTAAACCAGAGTTGACTCAAGTAAAGGAGAAGTATAAAGATGATATGCAAAAACAGCAAATGGAAACGATGAAGATGTACCGGGAATACGGTGTTAGCCCCTTGGGAGGCTGTCTGCCCATGGTGCTCCAAATGCCAATTTGGTATGCTATGTTTAGGTTTTTCCCAGCTTCCATCACATTTAGACAAGAGTCTTTCTTGTGGGCGACTGACCTATCTACTTATGATGTATGGTTTGACCATGGTATTGATATCCCTTTTATGGGGACGCACATTAGTTTATTTACTTTATTGTGGGCTGTATCTACCATTATCTATACGTATTATAATATGCAGAATATGGACTTATCAGCCAATCCAGCTATGAAATATGTTCAGTATTTTATGCCTATTATGTTTTTAGGTTTTTTTAATAGTTATGCAGCAGGATTGACATGTTATATGTTTTTTAGTAATCTAATCAATATCCTACAGACCATCGTGACCAAAAAATTTGTATTTGATGAATCTAAGATAAGGGCTCAACTTTTAAAAGAAAAAGCCAAACCCAAGAAAAAATCAGGATTTACAGCCCGGCTTGAAGAGGCCATGAAACAACAGCAAGCAGTACAAGAGCAAAAGAAAAATAAAAAATAAATCATGCGACGTCCCGTGGGTGTTATTGGTTCTGGTAGTTTTGGTACCACATTGGCTAAGATTTTGTCTCGGAATGTCGATGTCATAATCTATACCAGACAGCTAAGTATAGCTGATAGTATCAATAATGACAATGAACATTTGGGATACAAATTGAGACCCAATGTGTCGGCGACGTGCGATATGGCCTATATCACATCTCGGTGTTCTTTACTCTTTGCTGTGGTTCCTTCCAGTAATTTTAGAGATATGGTTCGCCAGTTTAGATCATATCTGACACCCGCTCATATTATAATTCATGGTACAAAGGGTCTTGATATCAGTAAAATAAGCGATGAAAACTGGCAAAATTTTCATTTTAATAAAAGTGATATCTGTACCATGACTGAAGTAATCAGACAAGAAAGCAATGTCATACGAGTAGGCTGTCTTTCTGGTCCTAATTTGGCCAAAGAGATATTGTCTGGTCAGCCAGCTGCCTCCGTCATTGCTTCTGAATTTGATGAGGTGATTAATAAAGCCCAAGAAGTGTTGAGTAGTCATAAGTTTTTTACCTTTGGCTCTCACGATCTGAAAGCGGCTGAGATAGCTGGTGTATTTAAAAATATCATAGCTTTGGCCTCAGGTATATTGGCTGGAATGGGTATGGGAAAAAACATGCAATCTCTTTTAATTACTAGGGGATTGAGAGAGATGATATATTTTGGTGCGGCTATGGGCACTACTAGTACAGCCTATCTAGGCGTAGCGGGCATAGGTGATCTGATAGCTACAGCCACAAGCGAAGATAGTAGAAACTATACTTTTGGCAAGCGATTAGCCATGGGAGAAGACTTCCAATACATTTTGGATACATCTTCAGAAGTAGTTGAGGGTGTTCGTACTTTAAAGATAATCAATCAATTGGTCAAAAACGAAAAACTTAATTTGCCTATAGTACAGGTGCTATATAAGGTCGTATTTGAAGGTTTTGATATGGCCAAAGGTCTTAATTTTTTAATGAATGACACCTACGCGGTGGATGTAGATTATTTATAAAGATGTCGATTTAATACAAGATACCCCCTATATTTATCAAACCAAAATAAAAGTATCTTGTTTCTAGGTTATAATTATACAAAAAAGCATGAGTAAGAAAGGACGTGTTTTAGTGGCTATGAGTGGAGGCATAGATAGTACTGTAGCCGCCATGATGTTGCATGAAGAAGGTTATGAGGTCGTAGGTATCACAATGAAAACATGGGATTATGCATCAGCAGGTGGATCCAAAAAAGAAACAGGATGTTGTTCTTTAGACTCCATCAATGATGCTAGAGAAGTAGCCGTAAACATGGGTTTCCACCACTTCATAGTGGATATACGTGAGGAGTTTGGAGACTATGTTATAGATAATTTTGTAGAAGAATACATTGCAGGACGAACACCTAATCCTTGTGTTTTGTGCAATACACATATAAAGTGGAGCGCTCTGTTAAAAAGAGCGGATGCTATGGATTGTGAGTTTATAGCCACAGGACATTATGCAGTCATCAAAGAGCAAGATGGGAGAAAATTTATATCCAAGGGAAAGGATGATAGAAAGGATCAATCTTATGTCCTTTGGGGCCTTACACAGGAATGTCTCGAAAGGAGTAACTTCCCATTAGGGACTTTTAGTAAAACTGAAATACGGCAAATGGCTAAAGATTTTGGATATGAAGCCTTATCCAAAAAGCCTGAGAGTTATGAAATTTGTTTTGTACCTGATAATGATTATAGAGGATTCTTAAAGCGTCGCGTACCTGGATTAGAAGAACAAGTTAAGGGTGGGATTTTCGTCAATGCCAAAGGTGAGATTTTGGGAACGCATGATGGTTATCCATTCTACACAATAGGTCAACGAAAGGGATTAGGCGGAGGTTTTAAAACCCCTAAATTTGTAACTGAAATTATCCCAGAGACCAATACTGTCGTACTGGGTGAAGTGGATGAATTGATGCGCAATGGTATGTCAGTAGGTCAAATTAATTTGATGAAATACGATTCAATACCTGAAGGCTTAGAAGCTGTCACGCAAGTCAGATATAATGATAGTGGCGTATTATCCTCTCTTCACCCTACTGATGTCGATATTCGAGTAGAATTTTTTGCCAATGTCAAAGGTATTGCACCAGGTCAGTCAGCGGTATTTTATGAAGGAGATGATGTCATAGGCGGAGGCATCATTAGATCTAGTTCACTCAAGTAGATGTGCAATAAAATACAAAATAATTGCGTTATTTTGTATACAATATAAAAGATATTATGAAATTCCATTATTTACTTTTAGCTATCGGCCTTGCTTTTAGTTCTTGTACACAAAATTACGAAGAAGTAGAAGCCACTACTTTTGGTTTTGAATATTATCCTGTAGAAACAGGTAGAAGCTGGGTTTACCTATCGGATAGCATTGTATATTCGCGAGGTGGCAATCAAATAGATACTTTCACTTCATATATAAAAGAAGAAATCGGTGGATACATCGAGGACTTAGATGGCAATAGAATTTATAAAATATTCAGGTCAATGAAGAGGGATGAAGATGGTATCTGGCAAAGATTAAATACATGGACTACTTATGTGGACAAGAGTAGAGCGATACGAACAGAGGAAAATATTAAGTTGATTAAAATGGTTTTTCCTCTTAGACTCAATCAACGGTTTGATGGTAATGCCTTTGTGGATGAAAACTATAAAATATTAGTGAATGGCGAGTTGATGGATGTCTATAAAGATTGGAGACATAGGGTAGAGAGATTGGGCACCATAGAAGAGTTTAATGGCGATGAAGTGGAAACTTGTTTTATAAACCTTGTTGAGGATGAATCTATCATAGACAAGCGCGATGTTAAAGAAATCTATGCCAAGGGAATAGGTCTGCTTCGTAAGTCTCAACTAGTATTAGAATTGGATGCTTCACAGCCCAATACTGCGTGGAACGAAAAGATTACCCGTGGTTTTATTCATACACTCACATTGATAGAATATCAGTAAATGTACACCTCACCCACATATATAAGTATTGGTCAAATCCTAAAACCTACGGGTACCAAGGGAGAACTTAAAATTGACATAGAAGATGATTTTTTAGATGATATAGAATCTACAAAACATGTTTTTTTAAAAATTAGAGGATCATATGTACCTTATTTTATAGACTACATAAAAGAAACGTACCAAAATCTCATTCTAAAGCTGGAAGAGATAGATACTCCTGAAGAAGCCATAAAATACAATTTAAAACCTATCTTCCTCCTCGAAAATGCAATCACATCAGAATCATATTTTGACAAAAGAAGTAAGGAGGGATTGGAAGGGTTTTTAGTAATGAATGGTGGTGATCAAATAGGTGAAATTATAGAAATTCAAATGCATCCACAACAAATCATTGCTATAGTGGAGCATAATAATAAAAAGGTCATGATACCACTAGTGGATGGGTGGATTGAAACTATTAATGAAGAGAATAAGACTATAATCATGGTACTTCCTGATGGTTTATTAGATATCAATTTGTAACTTCGCCACAATAAAGTTATATAATTACTACCATAATGAATGTAGATATTCAAGCACAAAGGAAAAATCTTTTTGACCTTCTGAGAAAAGGTTGGGAAAATGAAGAGGAGCGACTACACTTCACAATGGAACTGTTTAAATATCAATATCAATTTAACATTGTATATCGTGAATATTGCCATAATTTAGGGAAATCACCTGAAAATGTTATGACGCGCTCTCAGATTCCTTATTTGCCTATAAGTGCATTTAAATTTCATAAAGTCGTATCAGGTGATATATCTTCGAATACTGTGTTTACAAGTAGTGGCACCACAGGCCAAATCCCTTCATGCCACTATGTTTCGGATTTAGATTTTTATCTCAATCATACAGTGAATATATGGAAAAAGGAATTTGACGATGTGCAGAATTATTGCTTTTTGGCTTTATTGCCAGGATATCTAGAGCGGCAAGGCTCGTCTCTAATAGCCATGATGCAGCATTACATCAATAATTCAAAGTACAAAGAAAGTGGTTTTTATCTATACGATCACGAACGGTTGATAAAACAGCTATTAATATGTAAATCATTAGATATTCCCACAGTTTTATGGGGTGTCACTCATTCATTGTATGATTTTAGTGAAAAATACACAATAGATTTTCCTGGGCTTTTAGTCATGGAAACGGGTGGTATGAAAGGTCAAAAACAAGAAATTTCAAAAAAAGAATTTCATAATTTGCTTAATGAAAAATGGCATGTTTCGGGCATTTATTCGGAATACGGTATGACAGAGTTGATGTCTCAAGCCTATACACGCGGCGGTACGACATTTGTCAATAATGATTATCTCGAGATACATACGCATCAGGTCAATGATCCGCTATGTCCGGAAAAAATAAATAAACCTGGCATCATCTGTTTGACTGACCTCGCCAATATAGACAGTTGTGCCTTTATTCAGACAGAGGATATGGGCATAGTCAGACCTGATGGTCAATTTGAAATTTTGGGTCGAGTCGATGCCTCAGAATGGCGCGGTTGTAATCTCTTAGTAGTGGAATCTTAGATAAAAATAAACATTTTTTAAAAAATAGACTTCATTAACCGAAGCATACGTTAATAAATGAGTAGAAAAATTATTTGGAGTATCATCATCATCATGTCCTTAGCATTGGTGGGCGTAGGTGCTATACAATTTTTCTGGGTACAGCGCGCAGTAGATCTAGACGAAAAAAACTTTAATGATAAGGTCACACTAGCACTCGATAATGTCAAGAAGAAATTGCAAAAAGATGCCTTAATGGAATTTGAGAAGCTCAATCGCATCGAAAAAGCCGCGGGTGATTTAGGTCTAAGCCCGTTTAATACGCCATCTACAGATATTAATGAACGCGTGAAAGATATCGAATATAAAGCCGCTTTTTTAGACCCTTATGAACAACTCATAGATATAGATGTCCAAAGATTGGATGCCTATTTAAAAAACGAGATAGAGTCCAAAAAAATTGAATTGGACTACGAATATGGTGTTTATTCCAATATAGACCGAAATTATATTATCATTAATGGCAATTATTCAGCTACTATAGGCGATACTACCAAATCCAGCAACTTGGCTGAAATGAATCCACTGTATAAGGCTGAGTTTAAAATTCCGCTTTTTGACGAATCATTAGCACCTTCTCCTGGTCATCTAAACCTTTATTTTCCAGGAAAAAAACGATTTTTATGGTCTAATGTAAGGGGTATTTTATTGAGTTCTATCATATTTACAGCATTGATTTTATTTTGTTTTTCATTCACCATTTACATTATTTTTCACCAAAAGAAAGTATCGGAAATGAAAACAGATTTTATTAATAATATGACACACGAATTCAAAACACCCATAGCTACTATATCATTGGCATCTGATTCAGTACTCAATCCGTCCATCATTGAAAACAAAGAAAAAGTGGCTCGCTTCATGAATATCATTAAGCAAGAAAATGGTCGTATGCTGTCTCAAGTTGAAAAGGTGCTTCAAATGGCACAAATAGAAAAACAAAACTTCGAACTCAAACTCAAGTACATAGATATACATGATTTGATAGAAGACGCTTTGGTCAATGCAGAACTTAAAGTTCAAGCCAAAGGAGGTAGTATTCATTCAGAACTCAAGGCTACAAAATCTACCATCATATGTGATCCTACTCATATAGCCAATGTCATCAATAATCTTTTGGATAATGCTGAAAAATATACTCCAGAAAAACCTGTAATATGGCTCCGTACCAAGAACGCAAAAAATGGAATAGAAATATCTATTCAAGATAATGGTATAGGTATTTCCAAAGAGTCCATTAAGTATATTTTTGAAAAATTTTATAGGGTACATACGGGTAATATTCATGATGTCAAAGGCTTTGGTTTGGGACTCAGCTATGTCAAGGCTATAATCGATGCCCACAAAGGTCATGTAAGTGTAAAAAGCGAGGTAGAAAAAGGAAGTACTTTTACTATATTTTTACCTGAAGGAAACAACACTATGTCGTAAAAAAATGTTAATTCATTGTAAATAGAGTTAAAATCAGTTAAGAAAAAAAAACACAATAAACTAAAGAGAAATACAGTTATTATTATATAAAAAATCAAAACATGGGAAACAAAATATTACTTGTAGAAGATGATCAAAACTTTGGAGATGTATTCAGATCTTATTTAGAGATGCATGACTATGATGTCACTTTAGCTACTGATGGTGAAGCGGGCTTGGATGCTTTTAATAAAGGTCAATATGAATTGGTCATAACTGACGTCATGATGCCTAAGAAAGACGGATTTACATTGGCAGCTGATATCCGAGCTACTAATAAAAACATACCCATAATATTTCTGACAGCTAAAACTCTTAAAGAAGATGTCCTAGAAGGCTTTAAATTAGGGGGTGATGACTATATCACAAAACCATTCAATTCTGAAGAACTGTTACTCAGAGTCAAAGCTGTATTGCGGAGATCTTCAGCTAGTGCTCCTGATTTAGAGGACCAAAGGGAATTTGTCATCAGTGATTTTCATTTTGATTACGCATTGCGTATTTTGACCTATAGACCAGATGGTACTACCAATAAATTGTCTCCCAAAGAGGCAGAACTCCTTAGACTATTTTGTTTTAGAATCAACGACGTCTTGCAACGCTCAGAGGCCTTGACCAAAATATGGAATGATGATAATTACTTCACAGCACGCAGTATGGATGTTTTCATCACCAAGATAAGAAAATACCTCAGCAAAGACACTAATATCGAGATAGAAAATATCCACGGTAACGGTTTTAGGATGTATTTGAAAAATCAGCAGTAAGTATATGTAGCGAAGCAACTATTCTGTTAAATATAAAGCGTATTGCTCAATCTCAATAGAATCAAATGCATGGTTTTAATAAATGTGAATTTTTAAATGACTTATTTGGTATCAATTTGCCAAATGATATACAAGCATATTGGGATAAGTATGAACACAAATCTTTAGAAAACAGATTTTTTTTTTTAAATATTTTGGAAAGATTATACCGCTTACACTAGATAAAATCCAAGATATTTCTTTTACATCACCTCAAGACCTTGATAGATATGAATTCTTTCATTGGTTATATGACTTAAAGAGAGAAGGAATTATCACTGAGGAACAAGAGAATTCTATCATTTACAATTCATGTTTTGACCTTGTTTTGATTTACTTAAATATAAAAAACACACTTTTTAAAAAATATGCCCATAATAATTATATTAAGCATGCCATTCCTATAGCTTATACCTATAAAAGCTCAAATCAAATTTTGTTTTATGGTTTTACTGAGTCAAAGAATCCTGAAGGAATATTTTTGTACAACGATGGCGATTTCGAATATCCTATTTTTATTTGTAATAATTTAGACGAACTTCAAGATACAATTGAATTAGTTGAACAAGATAAGATCAATGAACTAAAAAAAAGAGTTGATGGAGATTCTATTCATTTTATAGAACTTAATGAGGATTTTGAAATAGGTTCTGAAGAATTGACTAAGATTTTTGACTTTATTAGTAGGTCGCATAGAAATATTTTTGGAAAAGAAATGAAAATTATTTACAATAGTAATACTGTCGAATTGAAATGTGAGCATTTTGGAAAAACTAGGTATATCAAATTAGAATTAAGTGAAATTATAATTTACGAGAATTTAATTACAGTTGTATCATATTTAAATCACGCCATATCAGAGCAAAGCACAGGTCGCCCTGAATATTACTATTATATTTTGGGTGACAAATCAATTCAATTGTTACACAAAGAAGAATTGGTGGAATTTGTTAGATTAGGTCTGATTGAATCTCACTGGTTTAATCCTTTACCATCAATAGCTTATTGTTCAAAACCATCTAGTTATAGAGGGAAATATGATGATGAATTTCTTAAGATGGTTAAAGACTTAGGATGGGATCCGAATACAATAAATCGGTTTTTAAGCGATTTTAGGGATTCGGCAAGTGCTTTAAAATTTTTTAGTAGTGAAGAATAATTTTCCTAGATGACCACCCAAAATCATATATTTTTACAGATTTATGGTTCACTAGATCTTATTATGAAACAAAAGTTCATGATGTAAAGTTAACTTGAGCTATTTTTGCTATTTGAGTAAAATGCACGATGAACCAGATAGTTTTATCGAGGTCATAATTTGCTCTCCTCTATCAAATCCCACAGATTACCATAAATGTCTTCAAAAACGCAAACTTTTCCATAAGATTCTACTGATGGTGGTCTCACTATTTGTATATTATGATGTAGTAGATTGTGGTAGTCCCTGTCAAAATCATCGGTATATAAAAAAAGAAAAACCCGTCCGCCAGTTTGATTACCGATGCGTGACTTTTGTTCTTCTTTGGCAGCTTTGGCTAAAAGCAAACAGAACGAACCACTTCCTTTCGGTTTTACTTTGACCCACCTTTTGGTCTCGCTCATGGGTGTATCTTCCACTAAGTCGAAGTGAAGCTTTTGGGTGTAAAACTCTATGGCTTCATCATAATCTGCGACGACCAGAGCTATTTGTCCTAGATTTTGGTTCATAGTTGGTGATTAATCTTCTCTACTGGTTATCAATACGTTCAATATAGTGCTTGCTGCCTCACTA
>DAIPYV010000086.1:0-14429 GCA_036782555.1 Saprospiraceae bacterium | reverse complement strand
CATTTTTTAGTTCTAGATGCCTATAAAGCGAAGGATATTCAGTGACTTTATTAAAGGGTTTTATTGTTTTTTTGAAATCATCCATAGACCTATAAATGTAATTATACCATTTAAAATTAATATTTCTATTCCTATCTTAAATCCATTAAATATTTTATTAGAAAGTTGGACTAAACTGTTTTTACTCACTTCTCCTAAAGCTAATTTATTGGCAAACCATTCTGCATTATTAATAAAGTCTAGTCCAAAAATAAAAAGTGGAGCTAGTAGGCATACCCAAATAGAAAGTTGATCATTTATTACCCTTTTAGTTAAAATACCAAAAGAAAACAGGCCTAAAAGTGGACCATAGGTGTAGCCAGCCAATTTAAGTATTACATCTATAATAGATTTATCGTCTATCCATTTAAATACAAGAACACAAACAAAAAATAATACTGCAAAGCTTAAATGTACGGTAAGTCTTGTTTTTTTCTTTTGTTTTTCAGAAGATTTTGTATCTTTTTTGAGACCTAATATATCTATACAAAAAGAAGATGTCATAGCTGTTAATGCGCCATCTGCACTTGGAAATAATGCTGAAATAAGGCCAATAATAAAAACAATACCTATACTGGCAGCTAAGTAGCCACCCATAGCTATGCTAGGAAATAAATCATCACCTTTGACATCAATACCATTTTGCTGAGCATATAAGAATAACAACCCGCCTAAAAACAAAAATAAAAAGTTAACAAAGACAAGCACACTAGCCAATGTAATCACATTTTTTTGTGACCCAGACAAGGTTCTGACACTGATATTTTTCTGCATCATCTCTTGGTCAAGACCCGTCATAGCGATAGTGATAAATGCACCACCCAGTATTTGTTTCATAAAAAATCCAGGAGAATTAATGTCAGTATTGAATATCTGAGTTAAGCCCTCGCTTTTTAATAAAGTGTAACCTTGTATAAAACTTAAATCTAACTGAATTAGAATGGCGCCGATACATACTATTAAACCACCCAACATAAAAGTAGTCTGTAGGGTATCTGTATAGACAATGGTCTTCACACCGCCTTCAAAGGTGTAAAGTAAAATCAACAGTAATATGATAAAAGCTGTTATAATAAATGGTACACCCATCGCGTCCAATATAAATATCTGAAGCACATTTATGACTAAATACATTCGTGCAGTCGCACCTAATGTACGTGATATTATAAAAAATAGTGCGCCTGTTTTGTAGGAAACAGGCCCAAACCTATCTTCCAAAAATTTATAAATAGAGGTAAGATTCATGCGATAATACAAGGGCAATAAGATAAAAGCAATGGCAAAATAGCCAATAAAATAGCCAATAACTACCTGAAAATAACCAAATGATGCTGCTCCTACTGTTCCAGGTACACTCACAAATGTCACTCCACTAAGAGAAGTGCCTATCATGCCAAAAGCCACAAGCATCCAATGGCTGTTTCTATTACCTATAAAAAATGAATCATTGTCAGAGTTTTTGGATGTATACCACGCTACCACAAGTAGTAGAATAAAATACCCAAAAACAAAAGAAAAAAGTATCCAAGGATTCATTATGTATTTTTTTGAGGCTGCAAGATATAAAAAGTTAACATTTTAAAAATGAATATCTCTAAAGAGAGTTAAAACTTTATAATATTATATTTAGTTTTACTTTTTTGAATTTTTGATAAATTGACGATTTATGTTTAAAAAGACAAAATTCCTTATTTGGACTATAGTCTTCCTGATGCTAGGATGTACATTGTGGTATTTGAGCAATCATGATAGCACCAAAGAGTCTAGTCTAGCACATAATGATACACATATAGCTATACCTTCAGAATCCTCCCATAGTAAGGAGGTTGCTTCAAATATTGATTTTGTGGCCAAAGAGGTATCCAAAAACAACCCTAAAATACCATTAAAAGTTATCTATACTCTAGTTTATATTAGAGAATATAATGAAGCGCCAAAAGGTTATAAAGGGGGGCAACAGTTTTTTAATAGAGAGAAGTTGCTCCCACAAAAATCTAAGGAAGGTAAACCTATAAAGTATAGAGAATGGGATGTACATCCATTAGTAAAGGGTAAAAATAGAGGTGCTGAACGGTTAGTAACTTCCCAAAAATCAGCTTACTACACGGATGACCACTATAGATCCTTTACGCAGATAGAAGAATAATGTGTTAAAGCCTGACCGCTAAGGGGCTGGTATCTACCAATCCTTTAAACATTTTGCTTTCAAGATATTTTCTGGAGGGAGAGATATTTTTATTCAAGTATTTTTCTATTAATAAACTAGATATTGGTGCTGCCCAATCACCACCCCAGCCAGCATTTTCTACAAATACGGCCACAGCTATCTTAGGGTTATTTTTTGGCGCAAAACCAAAAAATACTGAGTGGTCTTTACCATGAGGGTTTTGAGAAGTTCCAGTTTTGCCACATATATCTAATCCAGGCACATAGGCTACTCGTGCTGTACCACCCAAAACGACGGCTTCTAGACCATCTATTACATGCCCAAAGTGTTTATTATCTATTCTCACTTCTTTTTTCATTATATATTGTGCTGGTATAGGTTTGCCAGATTTAAAGTTTTTGATAAAATGAGGGGTAATGTATGACCCTCTATTGGCTATTATAGCTGCTAAGTGAGCCATTTGCATTGTTGTTAGCTCAATTTCTCCTTGCCCTATGCCGATCGATATTACCCACTGAGAGCGCCAACCCGCAGTTTCTTTTCTAAATCGGTGATCATAAAATTTTGAATCAGGAATAAAACCCTTACCTTCATAACTCAAGTCTATTCCTAATCTTTCACCCATGCCAAAATCACGCAAATAGGACACAAAAGTATCTAAGCCTACACCAGGTTTTTTAAAGCCATATTGGTCTAGTATTTCTTTTGTTGTCTGTAGATAGTAAGTATTGCATGAATATTTTATCGCATCTTCTACGCCCCTTAGGGGTGCATGACTATGACATTTCATGATCTTTGATGCTGAAAGTCGATAACCTCCAAAACAACTGACACTTCTTTTAGGATGGATGATGCCCATTTGTAATGATATTAGAGATTGTACAGGTTTAAAAATCGAACCAGGAGGGTATCTGTTCGTCACAGCTCTATTGTTTAATGGTCTATTGATACTATCTCTTAAAAGCTGTATCATGCCAGCACTTCTGTTTTCATCCAAAGTCAATAAATTGGGATCGTAAAAAGGGGCACTCACCATTGCCAATATCTCACCTGTAGCTGGCTCTATAGCGACCAGAGCTCCACGTTTATTCATCATCAGGCTGTCAGCATAGTTTTGTAGTTCAAGGTCTAAACTTATTTGCATGTCTTCTCCAGGAATAGCTAAACTGTCTAGACGACCATTATTATAGGACTCAACGTGTCTTCCGAACTTATCCTTTAAGATGTATTTAATACCTTTTTCACCTCCTAATTGCTTTTCATATGAGTTTTCTAGTCCTGTTTTTCCGATATAGTCACCAAGACGGTATCGTCCTTCTGAGTTATCTATAATATTTTTATCAACTTCTCCTAGGTAGCCAAGTACATGGGCTGCTGTCTGATGAGGATATCCTCGGATACTTCTTTCTTCTATCTCAAATCCTGGAAATTTATAAAGATGCTCTTGAAATATTGCTATTTGTTCGGGGTTTACTTTATTTAAAAATACAAATGGTGAGTTTTTGGAAAATTGAATATTTGACCAATCTTTTTCGATATTTAGTATAAATGTTTCTTTATCTATGTTGAGCAAAGAACAAAAAAGAAGGGTGTCCATTTTAGGATTTATCTTTTTGTATGTGGCATAGATGACATATATGGGCCGATTATAAACTAATGTCTTGCCATTACGGTCATAAATTATACCTCTAGATGGGTAGATTAAACTCTTTTCTAAAGTCGTTCTTTGTGCCTGATCTTTATATTTTGTAGAAAATAACTGTAACTGTGCGGCCCGAAAAGTCATTGTAATAGCAATAAATACTATTAAATAGTAAAAGACGTATTTTCTATCAACGTATGGTTTCATTCTGTTTTTTCTATACTGTTGGCCTAAAAATAAATTGGTAAATGACGATAAGTAAAAATGAAATAAAAAAACTAAAAATGGTATTTATAAAAATTTCAAAAAAGAATACATACGAAAACGCTTCAATAGAAAAATAAGTGAAAATATGTATAAAAAACAAAATACTAGAATATATAAAAAACCATGAAAACCCCATATTACTAACAGTAGGTACATCATTAATATTATAACCTTCATAGGGTTTAAGTAAAGCTATGATGATATTTCTCAAGTAAGCTGTTAATATTAGTGTGGCACTATGTACTCCCATAGAATCATAAAATACATCTATACTGTTACCTATAATGAATGCTAAAATTAACAAAATTACTCTCGGAGTGTTTATGGGTAATAATAATATAGCCAAAGGGTATATTACAAATTGGGCTGTCCCAAAGTCTCCTATAGGAAATCGTATCTGCTTAAAAATCAAGATTTGTAGAAAAAAAATGAAAAAAATTCTGATGATATTCGGGATTATTAACTTATTCATTTTCTACTTCTTTTTCTAAGATTATTTGCTCTTCAGAAAATCTGTTTTGTATGATATAGGCATAGTTGAGCTTTGTTAAATCATTAAATAAATTTACCGTAATGTCAAAACTATTTTCACCAGGTATCACATAAAAGTCCTCTACTATTCCGACCAGTATACCTTTAGGAAACATAGTTGAAAAACCGCTTGTTATAACAGTGTCACCTTTCGATACGATTTCGTGTTTTGGTATACTTAAAAGACTCATTTTGTGAGGGTCCATATTTTTCCAAATAAGAGTTCCAAATCCATCTCTGTTTTTAATTGAGCAAGATATTTTTGTTTGGCTGTGTAGAATAGAAATCACATGTGAAAAGTTAGTAGAAACATTACGTACTACGCCTACCAACCCCCTATTTGGAGATACGACACCCATTCCGGCTTTAACACCCAAACGACTCCCTTTATTGAATGTGAAATAATTATTCCTTTTATCAAAAGTTTTATTAATAATCTCAGCTGGTATTAAGCTATACTTGAGGTGCGTGGTATCTAATTCCTTTATTTTTTCTAACGAATAGTCTATAATAATAAGATTTTCAATCAGAGTTGCATTTTCACGTCTAAGACTATCATTAGTCTCTCTTAAATACAAATATCTATTAAAATAAGATTTTGTATCATAAATCTTTCCCGCTACTAAATGAGATGAATTGAGAAATATTTCCCTTTGAGTTTGGTTATAGTTTATGATAAGATAAAAGCAAAACACTTGTAAGACCACAAATAAGAAGTGGGGCCCAAAGCGAATAAAAAGTTGAATGACATTATACATTCACTAAACTATATTTTTTGTCAAATACTTTTTCTATCCATTAAGAAAGAAAATCTATGGGAATTTTTTAACGCAATACCAGTGCCTCTCACTACTGCCCTCAGTGGATCGTCAGCAATAATAACATTCAATTTTGTTTTAAGGGCCATTCTTTTATCAAGGCCTCTCAATAGAGCACCCCCTCCTGTTAAGTAAATTCCTGTTTTGTATATGTCGGAAGATAATTCAGGAGGTGTATCTTCTAAAGCTTTAAGTACAGCCTCTTCTATTTTTGCGATAGATTTATCTATCGCTTCAGATACCTCTAAATGTGTGGTCAATACTTGTTTTGGAATTCCTGTCAACATGTCTCTACCGTTTACAGCATACTTTTCTGGAGGACTTTCCAAATCAGGAATAGCGGCCCCAACGTGGATTTTAATTTGCTCAGCTGTTCTTTCACCGATGAGGAGATTGTGTTTTCTCTTCATGTAGTCTATGATGTCATTAGTGAACTCATCACCAGCTATCCTTATAGATTGATCTGTCACTATTCCAGACAGCGCT
This sequence comes from Saprospiraceae bacterium, assembly GCA_036782555.1. Taxonomy (GTDB): domain Bacteria; phylum Bacteroidota; class Bacteroidia; order Chitinophagales; family Saprospiraceae; genus OLB9. Next base: position 8,479 of record DAIPYV010000086.1, on the reverse strand, counting down.
ATGACAGCTATCTCAGTGGTACCACCACCTATATCTACTATCATATTTCCTATGGGCTCTTCTACATCTAGTCCTATACCTAGGGCAGCCGCCATAGGCTCATGAATAAGATAAGTTTCTTTTGAGTCTACATGGTCTGCAGAATCGAAAACAGCTCTCTTTTCTACTTCGGTAATACCGGATGGAATACAAATAACCATCTTAAGGTGAGTAAAAAATCGTCTCTTACCACCAATCATCGATATAAGACCTTGAATCAAAGCTTCTGCAGCTTGGAAGTCAGCTATTACACCATCTTTTAGCGGTCTAACTGTTTTAATGTTTTCATGCGTTTTTTCATGCATTTGCATGGCTCGATTCCCGACAGCAATAATTTCTCCAGTATTTCTGTTCATTGCCACTATAGATGGCTCATCTATGACGACTTTATCGTTTTGTATGATTAGCGTGTTGGCTGTACCTAAATCCACCGCCAATTCTTGGGTAAAAAATTTAAAAAAATTCATTTTTAAGTTCTAAATATGATTTGTCAAGCATTAAAAAAGATAAAAGTTCTTTTATTTTTACACTCTTTAAAGGACTATTCTACTCTAAAGGATGTCTAAAAAACACAAAGGTAATATATTATAAACAAATAGACTATTTTTATTAGTTAAGTAACTACTTTTTAGGCAAAATTATCTAACTATTATCATACTATTGTTATTTTAATGAGTTGTAAACTATATATTTTCAAAACGGTTAAGTATGAATAATTCAAAAAACACATTATAGGTGATCAATGAAAAAAGAAAGAAAAGACGATAGTTTTATAAAACAACCTTATTATAAGGGTGGGGAGACGGCACTAAGAGATTTTTTATCCCAAAACCTAAAGTATCCAACTACTTCGTTAGTGGACAAAATCGAAGGCGATGTTCATGTGCGATACGATATTGATTATAAAGGTAATGTCATAGACGTTAAAGTCATATCTGGACTTGATAAAGCCTGTAATGAAGAAGCCATGCGGGTAGTTAAATTATTAAAATTTGAAGTACCTAAAAATCCGCGTAAGCTACGCGTTACTTTTCATAAAAGTATTAGAATCCATTTTCACGCTCCTAAGACGGCTCTAGTTCCCACACTTCCAAACCCCAATTTTTCAAGCGGACAGGTATCTGTTCAAATGAGTTATAACCTCGTAAGCACTACGCCTGAGACTCCAAAACAACCATCAAAAGAAAAAAATATTTATACTTATAGTATTCAAGTTCCTAAACCATAAAAAAACCAAAATAAAACAGATATCTACACCACCTTATGTTAAATACTTTTTACTTCTGATCTACTTCTATCTCAATGGTTTGAGGCCCTGATATGATTTTAAATTCTGATCTTCTATTTAGACGGTGTTCATCTTCTGAACATTCTATACCATTACCACATTTATTGAGGAGTTTTGTTTCTCCGTATCCTACAGCTTTAATTCTTCCCGCCGCAATTCCTTCTTCTACTAGCCACGTTTTAGTAGATTCTGCACGCCGTTGAGACAATTTCCTGTTATATTCATCCTTTCCTCTACTATCCGTGTGAGACGACAGCTCGATGCGCAAATCTTCGTACTTCAACATGAGAGACTTTAGATATTTAAGTGAGGGTTCTGCATCTGGCAATATGGTATCATCATCGTAATCAAAATATATACTCTGTAATAATATAGGTTCGTTTCTTTTGATTGTGCGTGTTTCTATAGGTTTAGTCTTAAGACTGACTAATTTTTTGAACGTGTAGTCGTCAAATATTCCGTTGGTATTAAAAGCAAGTGTGTCTGGCTTATATCCTGGTCTTGTGACTATAGCTATGTAATCTTTATTGGAGTCTAACAATATGGACAAATCACTTCCCATAGGATTAGATTTTGAGTCTAGGAGCTCCATTTTATCAGCATCAAAAAGCTCTAAGGAACCCCCGTCTAATGGATTATTGTTTTCATCAGTCACAGAAACGGCCAGATTTATGATAAGGTCTCTGATTTGCAAGGAATAAATGTCATCACAACAAGTTTCTAAATTTTTAAATTTTGCTTTATCTTTATCTTTACGATTGGAGACCAATACTCCTGAGTTACCCGTAGCGTTAAAGCGTAAAAACAATTCATCATAGGTCGTATTATAATTCAAACCCATATTTTCAGGAATGCTCCACTTGGAGCCATCCCATGTTGACTTGAATAAATCCAATCCACCCATACCAGGATGCCCATTACTAGCGAAATAAAGAGTACCATCCTTATAGAAAGGAGATACTTCGTCTCTTGATGTATTTATAGCAGGTCCAAGATTAGTCGGGACCCCAAATCCTTCATCTTCCATCGTTGCATAGTAGATGTCTTTACCGCCATATCCACCATCCATTTCTGATACGAAATAAAGTACTTTACGTCCGAATAGCACACCTTCCGTAGGGTGCTGTAATTTTATATCTATTTCAAAATCCTCCACGGCATAAGGGGGTTTCCACCTATTGTTCTCTCTCTCAGAAATATATAGTTGAGATGTTTCTAGTTTATTTGTTTTATATTTTTGACGAGTGAAGTACATTCTTTTCCCATCATCCGAAAATGAGACGCCAGTGTTATAAAAACCTACTCTATTTATAGCTTCTTCCAATGCCGAACCGCTACCAAAGCTATTAACACCTTCTCTATTAGCTGTAAACAATTTAGCATGATACTCTCCTTCCTCACCGTCTATTACTATCGGCTTTTCACCATTTAGTCCAGAAAAATACAAACTACCATCTTCATAAAAGGCAGGTGAACTTTCTGCTGATGCTGAATTGATGGCACCTCCGAAAGCGACAGCTACCTCTATGTTTTCTGGGTATTTTTCCATCAGAAGCATGCCTTTCAGTTCTTTTTTACCTTCTTCCCTTAGCTTTTCATCATCTGTAGCTGATACGAAATTGGTGAGTTCTTCTATGGCTTCTTTGTATTTACCTTGTTGCTTTAGGGCCCGCGCATAATCTATTCTGACATCAAAATAGTCATCTCTCTTATCTCGTCTTAGTACGCGCTCGTAATTTTTCTCAGCTCTTTCATAATCTCTCAAAAGCATATACATATCTCCAATAGCGACTAACAAATTGTTGTCTTTTTCTTCTTTATATGCTTTATTAAACCATTCCACAGCGTTGACATAGTCTCCATTATCGGCACAGTCTATTCCAGTCTGTATCATCATTTCTCTAGTCTGTGTAGTGATGGGTTGTGCCCAAAGCATTTTTGTAATCAATAAGAATATAGAAAGATATATATATTTCATTATTTTTTGTTTTAATCAATTGAAAACTGAATGAATTTGACTATTATTTTGATGAATGAATAAAACGCTATGTTTTACAATCTCGGACAAAAAACGACAGGCTCTACTTTAGGCTTTTTATATATTTTACCTAGATAGGTAATACATATTTCAAACCCACTAACAGGGCCTGTTGCTATAGTTTTGTCAGATATCGGCATATCATAAGCGATACCAGCACGATAGTCGCCAAACTGGGCGCCTAAGAAAAATAAGACGTCGCGTGCATTTCTCATACCTAATCCTAGGCCTGCTTTAAAGTCCTTTTCGGGATTGACCTTGTACCATACATGAGTATTGGCGTTAAAGGCATTGGCTGGCCCTAAACTATAAAAGAAAAATGAAGGCACCACACTTAATCTAGTATCTATATCATAGGTCAACTCACCATGGAAATTTAGACCTAAGTAACGGGTATCCACAGAGTCTTTAGGAGGTCTGCTGATGCCTCCAGGATTATTGGGGTCTAATACTTGACTCAATCTTCTCCTCGGTATCATTGCTGATGTACCCACATAGGGTCTAAATAATCCATTAAAAGCTAAACCTAATTTTAGGTCAGAGTTTTTGCCACGGGCATTGTATAATAGACCCGTACGAAAATCTCTATAACTGTATCTTATATTTTGGTCTTGATTGGCACCACCACTTCCGCCTCCTGTTCCTTTTAGATTATTGAGGCCTTGCTGGTCCAGATCAGTCATATTCGCATACATCATATTGACTCTAGTCATTCCTGGATTTAAAAATGCATAATTTCTATTCGCATTGGACATCTGTAAACCTAGAGTAAAAATACGAGTCTGCTTTTTATTAAGTGCCAAGTGATAGGATGCTGCAATTTTGATGAAAGATAAAGTTTGAACATGGTCTCTGCCTGCACCAGCTAAATCAGTAGGAATATCACCAGAATGGGACAGCACATCAGCATGAAGACCGACTCCTATCCAGTCTTGTTTTCTAAGTCCACGTACTATAGGTGCATCAGCTGAAACGGCAAAAGTTTGAAATGGATGATTTGTGGCGGCCATCTCCTTGTGGGAATAGATACCATTCAGTCTGTATGACCCACTAAAAGCTCCAGACATGGCAGGATTGACATCTACAGGTGTAAACTGATAATACGAAAAATGCAAGTCCTGACCTTGGGTAATTCCATAAAAAATCATAAACCAAGCTAAAATAAAAATTTTCCTTTGTAGAAACATGAAATATGTGTTTTATTTATGCTAAAAATTAAATTCCGAAATGCTATATGCACACAAAAGTACAAAAACTTTACAATTAGCACTCAAGATAACTTAAAAAATAGTTTTTATGTTGTTTAGGACGACATATAATTAGTGCGTTTTAGCTTAAAGTAAGAAAATAGTAGTTATGTACTTCCTCGTTATTAATCCACATACGTCCTAATTGGCTGTAGGGCACAGTTTCGTCAGATTTTTTGAGTATCATGATCTCTTTATTGTAATCATAAGGCAGTACGGCTACTTTTTTTGTCTCAAAAAAATAATCAGTTTCTTCAATAGTATACTTATGAGCATTAGAAAACTTGGTCATTTGATTTTCATATTCTTCAAGGGTCATTTTTTCAGCATTTCTTACTTTTAATAGTTTTCTGTCGATGAGGTTTTTGCACAAATGTGAGAGGATTTTATCTGAATGATGAATAGATTTTTTAATCATCCATAAGATATCTATATCGTCTAGTTGTACAAAATTGTTAATAAAGTTTTCTTCATTCAAGAGGGATTGTTGAGATTGTTTTGTGGCTAAAAAATAATCTAATTCTGATGATGTGGGTAATGGAATTTCTTTCTCTGCCAAAAATTTGGCTCTTTTAAGAATGGAAATGAGCATGATTTCGGCCGAGATGACTGTTTTGTGAAGATATACTTGCCAGTACATCAATCTTCGCGCCATGAGAAATTTTTCTATGGAGTAAACACCTTTCTCTTCTATGACTAAACGATCATTTCTCACATCCATCATCATAATGATGCGATCATAACCAATTATGCCCTCAGCGACTCCTGAGTAAAAACTGTCTCTGGTAAGGTAGTCCATTCTATCTACATCAATCTGTCCACTGACCAATTGATGTAAGAATGCCCTATGATACTGACCGGTGTAAATTTCTAAAGCTAATTTAAAGTCATGACGAAGTTCTTTACCAATCTTTTTTATGATATGCAATGAAATTTCTTCGTGATGTACATCGGCCAATACATGTTCTAAAGCATGAGAAAATGGACCGTGTCCAATATCATGTAATAATATGGCGATGCATACAGCTTCGTGTTCTTGCTTCGATATTTTAATACCTTTGGAGTGCAAGATATCTAATGCACGGCACATAAGTTGGGTGGCCCCTAGCGCATGCTGAAATCGCGTATGCATAGCACCAGGGTAAACATAGTGAGAAAGTGCTTGTTGAGAAATACGTCTTAGACGCTGAAAGTATGGGTGATCAATTATCTGATAAAGGATTTTGTGCGGAAACCGAATCAATCCATAGATGGGATCGTTGAAAATTTTCTTTTTATTATTTATTGACATATTACATGACAAATTTGTGGTGTGGATAACGTTCGTAAATCACATATGATTAGATTAGGCGTTTTTAAATAATTTTCGCTAATGGCGATAATTATTTTATGGAGCAAGCTCACAAACAGACTCCCTAACTCATCGTTAGGTTTTTAAATTAGAAATATGTAATAAATGTTTTAAGAATGGAATTAAATAGTAGATATTTTATAAAAAAGATAAGCCTATGGGTTTTTTTTCTTTTTTGGAATATTGTGATGTATGCCCAGGAAAAGATACCAGTATCCATTGAGTTTTCGGGTATAAAAACAGAAAAAGGTACGCTGAGAATGGGCCTTTTTAAATCAAAAGATGCTTTTGAAAAAGAAAAGCCTTTTGAGTTTTTTGTTGTAGAAAAAACAGGCTTTAAAAACGGTAGTTTGACACAATCTTTTCAGTTTCCTAAAGGGGAGTATGCGATATCCGTTTGGGATGATGCTAATGATAATGGCAAAATGGACAAAACTATAGTGGGTATACCTAAAGAAGGGTATGGCTTTGGAGATTATATCCATAAAAGTTTTTCAAAACCTAATTATGACGATTTTAAGATGAAAATATCTAATACAAACCAAAAGGTTCAGGTCCAGTTTAGGTATTTATATCCATAGGTATTTTTTATTGAATATTTTTGATTTAGAAAGGAATTTGCATTAGAATTTTGTTATAAGAAGCTAAAATGCATATTAAGGGTTTAATCAAAAGAACGGCTAAGAAACTTAGTTCTTGACCGCTCTTTTGTTTAAAAATAATTGAAATAGTTATTATATTTTAATCTATTCTAATCATTTTTACGACTTCATTTAACTGACTTGAAGTGATTTTACATATAAATTTACCGCTTCCATTTTTAAGCATTTTATCTGTGATATTTATTTTGTTATCTCCTTTTACAAAATGCTGCTGCGTATTATAGATTCTGTTTCCGGTGTTATCAAAAATGCTGATAGTCACAATTTCATCTTTAGGACATGTCACTTTGATTTCAGTGTTGTCCTTAAAAGGGTTAGGATAGTTTTGACTCACGAGGGCGTCTATTTTTATTCCATTTTGTTTGCTGTGGTATGTTAATCTAATATTGGATGGATTAAGCTGGTCGTCATAACTTTCTGCAGGAGTAATATCGTTGTTTAACGTGACAAATTTATCAATGGAGCCTGAACTAGAAGTCAAAATATTTAAATTGAATAAAACTTCTCCTTCTTCAAGTGCGATACTTTCCGATTCATTGTATGAAAAAGTAAGATATTTCTTATTTCCTTTTGTAATGTAAGCAAAATTGCTTTCTGTTATGTTTAATCTTTCTGGCTCTATCGCTAATTCTTCCACCTCTTGACTTAACTCCATAGTCCATTGCATACCCATAAGGTTCTCGTTGGCATTTATTGATACGGGTAAAGTTTCCCATTGGTTGGACTGAATGTTTTTGTTGTCAATGTTTATTATCAAAGGCGATGTTCGACCGTTGATATCTTTACCTTGCAGATTTTGTGATATAGTACCATTGACATCACCTACTTTTATGGCTATGAAATCAGAAGTCATCATATTGGCATCTAAACCCTCATACATCATAGCTTCTTCAAAATTCCATGGTCGTGTTTTATCTAAAAACTGATATCCAGCATTAACAAATCTCCACGATAGATTGTTAGTAAAGTTGGATTTTAACCCTAAGATGATTTTACGAAGTTCTATCAAATCTGATGCAGTCAATGATTGGCTATTGTTGATATCAGCAGCTATAAGTTTATAAGGCGAATTCAACTCTTGAATACCTAAAATATGCCTTTGAATCATCAATAAATCTAAAGTGGTGACACCTTCTAGTGGGTTCTCGTTTTTATTAGAGCTAATTAAATAATCATTAAATATTTCAAGGTTTTCAAAACTGTACTTTCCTTTATCATCCGTCATTGCATCTTTTTCTATTTCAGCTCCGTCTAAAAGAATTTTTACGTTTGGCACATGGACCTTTTCTTCTGTATAAACCGCTCCAGCAATCGTAATACTTGTCATATTTCCACATTGTTTGTGGTTATCTTGGACATCTATGTGAGTAATTGTTCGGGACTGATTACCAGCAAGGTCTGTTACCCAAAACTCAATTCTTCTCCTACCTAAACTGTCACAGTTAAAGATACGCATCGTATCATTAACATTTGGAGAGAAAGAAAACTTCAATTGAGGTCGAGGCGTACAATTATCAGAGCTGAAATTATCAAACGAACGAGCGTTGATTTGAGCCATAGCCATTCCTGCTTGAAGATTGATAGCTAAACCTTGCATGGCTATTGCGGTGGGTTTTTTACAGTCCCTGACTACAAACTCAAAACTACAAGTACTGATATTACTACACCCATCTTTAGCTTCCCATGTCAGACGATGATTTCCAATAGGATATGTTCTAGTAAATGAAGCTCCTGTACCAGTGGCGTCTATCGTACCATTATTATTCAAGTCTAATTTATATGTCCATGAAATATTCACCGGCATGCAGTCATCAGAGCCTATTGCAGTAAGAGTATGAGTGGCTTCACATGCAT
>DAIPYV010000085.1:0-14554 GCA_036782555.1 Saprospiraceae bacterium | reverse complement strand
TTCCAAGCTGAGACAGAAATAGAGGTCAATGAAGTGCCAAGAATTGTTTGGGAGGTGGTGAATCCGCCTTGTTACACTGATTTGACAGGTTCATTCTTATACACTGTACAAGGGGGAACACCTGCATACATGACGACAGTTGATGGTCGTAATGTGGCAGGTGGCTTAGCGAGTGGTATCAATATAGGACCACACACTTTTAATGTAGTAGATTCTAAAGGATGTTCTGCATCCCAAAATTTCAATATCACTGGAGTGTTAGAGCCTAAATTCAGTATTTCAGGTCAAGTTATTATGGATGTAAATGACGATGGACTTCATGTGCTCAATCTTGATGGTATGTCTAGAGTCAATATTGACTCGATAGTGTGGTTCCTTAATGATGTAAGAATCTGTAGTGGAGGCCCCAATGCTTGTTCATCTATAAGCAGTAGATATCCTAAAGGTCCTCAAAGGTTTGAAGTCATCATTCATTACAATAGTGGGTGTCAGGTGAGAAGGACCTTCTCTTTTATAGTCACTCAAACGTTTTTGACTACGTACCCAAGTATTATCTATCCAAACAGTAATGGTGGAAATAGGGACTTTAAAATATTCGCAGGTGATCCATCACTTTTTGTTAAGAAGATGCGTATCTATGACAGATGGGGTAATTTGGTCTTTATTGCTGAAAATTTCAATGCTAAACAAGATCCCGCTGTATGGAATGGCCGATTTAATGGACGAGAAGTCGTTTCGGGAGTTTACGTTTATATTTTTGAGATGGAGAGCGAGACCGAAACAGATATTGTTGAGTCCGGAGACGTGACTGTTATTTGGTAGTGGTAAGTTATAATTAATTACCCAAAATTTAAGAAAGATACATCTGTTGAATGGTGTATCTTTCTTTTTTTGATTATTATGAATACATTCAGCAACCAAGCCAATAAATTTTCGTTTATATAATTATGGATAAAATAGCTTTTATTTCTGACTTGCACATTGCCAATATCAGCGCTCAAACCCTAGGGATAAGCACTCAAAAGAATTTTGAAAACACGCTTCAATTTATAAAAAATAGAGACTATCAAAGAGTTGTACTCGGAGGAGATTTATGCAACAATGTGGGGGAGAGGTTCATATATGCTTATGTCAAAGAAAAAATGGACTCTTTGGGTATTCCATATTATATTATTTCAGGCAATCATGATGATTCTACTCTACTGTCTGAGGTAATGGGGGTTGGAGACAAATTAGAAGGAGGCCAATTGTATTTTAAAGAAAAATTTAATACTGATTATGTATATTTTTTAGACACTTCACTAGGAAACTTGTCTGAAGCTCAATGGTCATGGTTGGATAAAGAATTATCTAATGTTAAAGGAACTGAAGCCGTCATATTTATGCATCATCCCCCTATAAAGGCCTACTCTCTGCATATGGAGCCAAGATATGAATTTAGTGAGATGAAAAGATTTGAAGACCTCACAGTTCAATACTTACACCTCAAGTTTAGGATATTTACTGGTCATTACCATATGGAAAGAACTTTATTTAAAAATAATATACAATTGTACGTTAGTCCTTCTACTTATGTACAAATAGATCCAGACTTCGAAACTTTTCAACCTATAATGAACGGTCCTCTCTTTCGGGAAATAATATTTTCTGAGGGTGGCGGACTATCTACAAGAATCGTTCATGTTTCGTAATATTTTTTATGCTAATAAAATAAAAAATTTATATTGGGGGTCCATTAAAAAATTAGATTTTGGTTTTTTTGATTATTGATATCATAAAATAATTATGTTGTCATAATTATATCTTATGTCTTTAGGTATTTATAATATCCTGAATGTGCGACAAAATTGTTTTTAATTAATTGTAAAACAATATATAACATATTAATATTTATTATATTTTTATGTTTTAATCTTCATGATTGTATAATTTTTTCTTATTTATATGTGTCTTTGGTTACTTATGACAAAAGTCATAAAACCTTTTATTGACTAAATTTATTTATAAGGTATAGAATGAATAATTTTAAAAATATTAAAAATGAGTGAAGCAAAAATTGGAAAATGCCCAGTGATGCATGGGGCAAATACCGTCATTAAAAATGATGTCATGGAGTGGTGGCCAAAATCATTAAATTTAGACATACTACACCAACATGACAAGAAGACTAACCCATTGGGCGAAGAATTTAATTATGCAGAAGAATTTAAAAAACTAGATCTTGAGGCGCTTAAGCAAGATTTAAAGTCATTAATGACTGAAAGTCAAGATTGGTGGCCTGCGGATTGGGGACATTACGGTGGGCTCATGATTAGAATGGCGTGGCATGCTGCCGGGACTTATCGTGTAGCTGATGGACGAGGTGGCGGTGGTACAGGCAATCAGCGTTTTGCACCATTGAATAGCTGGCCGGATAATGCCAATCTTGACAAGGCAAGACGTTTGCTGTGGCCAATCAAGAAAAAATATGGTAATAAAATTTCATGGGCTGACTTGATAATTTTAGCGGGCAATATGGCCTATGAATCTATGGGCTTCAAAACTTTTGGATTTGCAGGAGGAAGAGAAGATATTTGGCAGCCTGAGAAGGACATTTACTGGGGCTCTGAAAAAGAATGGTTAGCTGCTACACACAATAGGTACGAAAGCGATAAAAATAGAGAATCTTTATTGAATCCATTAGCGGCAGTACAGATGGGCTTGATATATGTCAATCCAGAAGGTGTAGATGGTAATCCTGATCCGCTCAAAACAGCACATGATGTCAGATTGACATTCAAGCGTATGGCGATGAATGATGAAGAGACCGTTGCATTAACAGCTGGCGGGCATACAGTAGGTAAAGCTCATGGAAATGGTGATGCTGGTGCTTTAGGTGCTAGTCCTGAAGGCGCTGAGGTACATGAGCAAGGCTTAGGCTGGCACAATCCTAAAGGCAACGGTAATGCTGAAAATACCGTAACAAGTGGTCTTGAAGGTGCGTGGACCACGACACCTGATAGATGGAATACGACTTATTTTCACTTGTTACTTAATTACGATTGGGAATTGAAAAAGAGTCCAGCTGGGGCATGGCAATGGGAACCTATTAATATCAAGGAAGAAGATATGCCTTTTGATGCTCATCTACCGGGTGTGCGCAGAAATCCTATTATGACTGATGCAGATATGGCTATGAAGATGGATCCTGAGTACAGAAAGATATCTGAGAAGTTTTACAATGATCATGAGTATTTTAAAGACGTTTTTGCAAGAGCTTGGTTTAAATTAACACATAGAGATTTAGGTCCTAAGAGTCGATATAAAGGGGCTGATGTTCCGGCAGAAGATCTTATATGGCAAGATCCTGTGCCTAGTGTAGATTATACACTTTCAGAGGCAGAAATTGCTGAATTGAAGTCACAATTACTTTCTTGTGGTTTGTCCTCTTCGGATTTAATATGTACTGCTTGGGATAGTGCGCGCACTTTTAGGCAGTCTGATTATCGTGGCGGTGCTAATGGCGCACGTATTCGGTTAGCGCCACAAAACAACTGGGTCGGAAACGAGCCGGAAAGATTACACAAGGTCATCAATAAGTTAACTGAGGTGCAATCACAATTGTCTCAACCTGTGAGTATAGCTGATTTGATTGTTTTGGGCGGTACAGCTGCTGTCGAAAAAGCGGCTAAAGACGCAGGATTCAATGTTACAGTTCCATTTTTACCTGGTAGGGGAGACGCTACTCAAGATATGACAGACGTTGAATCATTTGAGGTCTTAGAACCTGTACACGACGGTTATAGAAATTGGTTAAAGGAGGACTATGCTGTCACACCAGAGGAAATGCTACTAGATAAAACTCAACTTCTTGGGCTGACAGCTCCTGAAATGACAGTTCTTATAGGTGGCATGCGTGTCCTAGGGACCAATTATGGTGGTACTCAACATGGTGTTTTTACAGATAGAGTAGGAGTGTTGAGCAATGACTTTTTTGCTAATATTACGGATATGGCCTACACTTGGAGACCCAAGGGTAGTAATTTGTATTCTATTATAGACAGAAAAACAAAACAAGAGAAGTGGACAGCTACTAGAGTTGATTTAGTCTTTGGTTCCAATTCCATATTGAGATCTTATGCAGAACTTTATGCACAAGATGATAATAAAGAAAAGTTCGTTAAAGATTTTATATCTGTGTGGACTAAGGTAATGAATGCGGATAGATTTTAGTACTGAAATATATAGTTTTCAGTATTAATTCTGTTATATTTCGTTTGATGGAATACAAAGGAATTGTCATTTGACAGTTCCTTTTTTTTTATCCCTAAAAATGTAAAATTGGTGTAATTGTTATAGAAATGAATGGATTGTATCATATTAAAAATGAGATAGAATGGAGCTATAAATTTTATGACTTAGTGGTTGGTCTTTTTTCCTACAATTAATTAATTTTATCGTTGGAAGCTTATTTATGTTAAATTTAATCTTCAAATATTAAGGTTTTTTAATGAAAAAATCTATTAAACATTAAGTGTCATTTTGACAAAAAGCACTATCTTTGCCGCTTAAATCCAAAATATTCACGATAAATGATGACACAAGCAGATATATTCGGCTATGATTTTGATAAAAAATATTCTAAATCCGTGGCCTACTTTTCTATGGAATTCGCTATTGACCAAGCATTAAAAATATATAGTGGAGGTCTGGGCTTTTTGGCAGGTTCGCATATGCGTAGTGCTTATGAATTGAAGCAAAATCTTTTAGGCGTCGGTATGTTATGGAAATATGGCTATTATGACCAGGTACGTGATTTCAATGGAGAAATGAAACCTGAATATGTCCAAAAGTATTATTCATTCTTAACAGATACGGGGATAATTTTTCCAGTTGAAGTACATAGTGCCACGGTCTATGTGAAGGCATTCCTGCTTAAACCTGAGGTTTTTGGTTCGGCGCCTATCTTCTTATTATCTACAGATATAGAACAAAATGATGCCATTTCGCGTACGATAACTAATAGATTGTATGACAGTAATGAGTCCACGCGAATCGCTCAGTCAATAGTATTAGGTATTGGTGGTGCTAAACTAATGGATATCATAGGTAGAAAAACCGATATTTACCATATGAATGAGGGGCATGCTCTTCCTTTGTGCTTTTATTTGTACTCCAAGTACGGTGATGTCAACAAAGTAAAGAAGGATGTGGTATTCACTACCCATACACCTGAAGAGGCAGGAAATGAACAGCATAGTTTTGATTTACTCAATAAAATGTCATTCTTTAATGGCATTCAAGAAGAAACAGTGAGACACATTACGGGATGCCAATCAGATATGTTAAATTATACCATATCTGCTCTTAGAATGGCAAAAATATCCAATGGCGTGTCTCAAATGCATGGTGGTGTAGCACGGGATATGTGGGCCAACAATGACAATATATGTGAAATAACGGCGATCACTAATGCGCAAAATAAAAAATATTGGAAAGATAGCGTTTTAGAGCGCGCTTATGAAATAAAGGATGATATCCTACTCATGGAACGCAAAAAAGCTATGAAAAAAGAACTATTTAAAATTGTCGCTGATCAAACTGGAAAAATATATAATGAAAATATTTTGACACTTGTTTGGGCCAGACGATATGCTGGATATAAGAGAGCTGACCTGATTACTAGAGATTTTGCTAGATTTGATCGATTGGTCAAAAACAGTGTAAGGCCCATTCAGATTATTTGGGCGGGCAAACCTTATCCAGAAGATTATTCAGCCATTAATACATTCAATCAACTGGTACGCACTGCTCGAAAGTATCCTAATGTCGCGGTATTGACAGGTTATGAGCTGCATCTCTCCGCATTACTGAAGAGAGGTTCTGATGTGTGGCTCAATAATCCTAGACTGTATAGGGAGGCCTCAGGGACGAGCGGTATGACAGCGGCTATGAATGGTTCTATTAATTTTTCTATACCTGATGGATGGATTCCTGAATTTGCAAAGCATGGGGTAAATTCTTTTTTAATAGAGCCAGCTGATAGATATTTGCACATCGAGCAGCAAGACAGTGTAGAGGCTGATCGATTGCTAGATGTCCTAGAAAACGAAATCCTACCAATGTATTATAATGAGCCATCCAAATGGATAAAGGTCGTAAAGAATGGAATGAAAGATGTAAGTCCTATGTTTGATTCAGACAGAATGGCAAAAGAGTATTACACAAAATTATTTAATCTTGAGGTTAAGGAATTAGTTTAAATTAAAACTTGTTTTATATAAAAAATGAAAAGTGGGTAGTTTATTAGATATGAGCTACCCACATTTTTTTTAATTATTGTCCCCTTTTATATTCTAAAATTTTTATCTTGGCAGAATCATTTAAGTTTAAGGAATTTGAAATCCAACAATCAAGGTCCCCTATGAAAGTAAATACAGACGGTATATTATTGGGAGCGTGGTCAAAGTTGGAAAATGATTTGAGAGTTTTGGATATTGGCACAGGTACAGGTCTCATAGCTTTGATGATGGCCCAACGCGATAAGTCAATAAAAATAGATGCTATCGAGATAGATGAAAATGCCTATATTGATGCCTGCGAAAATGTAAAAAACAGCCCTTTTGCTCAACAAATAGAGGTGATTAAGAACTCTATACAAATGTATGCTCCATCTTGTATACATAAATATAATCTCATTGTAAGTAATCCTCCATTCTATTCTGGTGGAACACTTTCACTTAATGAAAATAAAGCAAGAGTTAAACACACGCTAAAATTGTCACATGTTGATTTGCTCAATTCAGTCAAAAAGCTGCTTACCCAAGATGGCGTCTTTGATGTGATTTTGCCCTACATCGAGGGTATGCGGTTTATCGAGATAGCTCGGCATTATAATCTATATCCTTTAGAAATATTAAATGTATTGAGTCGCAATGATAGACCTATAGAACGCTGTATGATACGTTTTGGTCTTTCTGAAATGGAAAAACCAATGAAAAGCTCTCTCATTATGCGTCATGGCCATGACCCTAAAGACCTAACTCAAGATTACATCTCTTTAGTTAAAGATTTTTATACTTTTTTGTAAAGTTTTTCTTAATATTTTTATTAGGAAAACTTTACCCTAAAAGATAGTGAAAGTCATTATTTTTTATCATCAAAATTTATTGATTTGCCTTTTTTAATTTTATAGTTAAGTCATAATATTGTCAAAAAAGTGTCGCCTTCGTTCGTTTTTTGATGTATAAATGATGTTTTATTGACCAACAAGCCGCAAGATATATTAGTTTTGCGTTTCAACTATAAAATCTGACTGAAATGAGGCAATACTTATTATTTTTTGCGATAACCATTTTACTACTCACTAATGATACCTACGGTCAGGATATTCATTTTAGTGATTATCGACATGCTACTAATTTTTTTAATCCAGCCATGACTGGTGATTTCTTAGGGCATATCAAAATCCAAGGTATAGCCCGCACGCAATATGCAAGAAACTACGAAACAGGTATGATAGGCGGTCAGTTAAACATTTTTTCACCACTTAATAATAGACATTGGATTGGCATTGGTACTAACCTTTTATTTGACCAATCGGGCACATTAGACTTACGAGCTATAGGAGGAGAGTTGTCTTTAGGGTATCATATTCCGATAGGGTCTTCTTATAATAACATTATTTCACTGGGTGGTGGTGTCTCAGGGTACAATCTCACAGTAAATACAGATAACTATCGAAGTGAGCAAAAGATTTTAGGCCTTTCTGACCCAGATTTGAACAGTTTGAATGGTTTGAACCCATTATTGGTTTCTTATCAAGCGGGTGTTTATTTTAAGTCCATTCTATCAAAAAAACAAATTTTAAAAATGGGCATATCGGCTACACATATTAATAATCCTGAGTTTAAAGTATTCGGCTCAGACATTAATCCTACTTTTGGTAGGCGTGTAAATGTGTTGTTACTTTATGATGTTCGAGTAGCTCAAAAGATAAGTATTGAGCCAGGGATTTTCTATTCTTACTCGGAAAAACAAGACAATACAAATATTCAGTTACTGGCTGGTTGGCACTTACCCAAGGACAATTTGGGCAAGGTCGTCATGGGTGTCACTCACAGACTTATGGAGTCTGTAGGTCTGATAGCTGGCTTTCAGACGGAAGATTATAGATTTTCATTGAGCTTTGACATTCTTTCCGGTATTTCCTCTGACTTATTGCGCAATCCTGGAGCTATCGAGCTTGGTGGTTATTATATTTTTAAAAATTCTAATAAGCCCAAGATAATCCCGATAGTGATATGTCCACGACTATAAACTTTAGATGATGTTTTATTTAATTTTTAATTTTTTACTATGAATTTTTATTTAAAATACACAAGACAATTTCTCACTTTTAGCATGTTTATTTCTGTCTATTTTGGGGGAAATATACAAGCACAAGATCCACTTTTCACTAAAGATAGAAATCTGACATGCGTTAATCGTACTTTTTTTACCTATGTACATATCGTTAAAGATTCATTGGGTACACCTGTGGCGACTGAGTCTGAAGTGAAACAAATACTAGATAGAGCCAATAAAGCTTTTGAGCCTATATGTTTATCATTTGACTTTTGTGCTGTTAATTATATAGATGACTATTCGTTTGCTCATATCAATAGTGGAATAGAAATAGGGCTTTTGACATCACGATTTCATAAAGAGCGGCGTATCAATATTTATGTGGTCAATTCTGTTTTTTCTGAAAGGACCAATTCATTTTCATTCCACAATACTATTTCTGTACCTGATAGTGCCGTAGTTATAATTCCTTCTACGGGCAGAGGCATAGAGCATGAGTTAGGCCATACTTTCGGTTTGTATCATACATTTCATGATGAATTCGGACTAGAGGTGGCTAATGGATCCAACTGCGCTACTACTGGAGATTTGTTGTGCGATACACCGGCTGATCCTAACGCGACTTTAAAAAGTGGCTGCATATTTAATTATGATGGTAAAGACAGTAATGATGATTATTATAGAACAGAAATCGGAAACTTTATGACTCATTATTTTTGTGCTCATTGTTTTTTCACTACGAGTCAATACGAAAAAATGGCTAAAACTTATTTAGAATCAGAATTTAAAATGTGGTAATTATGAAAAGAATAATATTTTTAATTTCGGTTGTAATATTTTTTTGTAGTTGGGCAGGTCATGCTCAAATAGCTAGTGATACAGTAGGTTGTGTACCTATGCTCATCAAGTTCAAAAGTCCCACAGGCAATTTGAGTGCACCTATTTGGGATTTTGGTGATGGCGCATCATCTAATATCCTGAATCCTCAACACATCTATGTTAACAATGGTGTTTTTAATGTTAGATTGACCAATGAAGATACATTAGTGATATCTTTTAATGTAACTATATACCCGGAAGTCATCCCTATAATATCATCTGACATCACCGAGGGGTGTGCACCAAGTACGGTCAAGTTTAATAATGCGACAATACTACCGAGTGGTATAAATTTATCTTCAGTTCTGTGGGATTTTGGTGACGGTGTAGGATCAAATGATATACAACCCTCGCATACTTATGAAGATATAGGAATTTATGATGTGGTGCTTACTGTCCAGACCCAAATAGAATCATGTACCAATACTCAAGTTTTTTCAAACTACATCAAAATTAGTGATAAACAAAATGCTGGGTTTAAGTTGGATTCGCTTTCTCATGATTGTGATGTGCCTATACTGGCTTACTTTTCCTATATTGGTGATACGGGTTCAGGATATACTTTTGAATGGGATTTTGGAAATGGTATGGCGCGTTCACAACAAATTCCTGGTCCAATCCAATATGATGAAGTGGGAAAATACAGAGTTTCACTTAAAGTAGATAATAACAAAAATTGTATTTCTACAATTAATGAAATTTTTGATATCAACTATCTTCCCAAAATCGATTTAGACATAACGAAGGAAATATGTGTAGATGATGTCATTTCATTTAATAATAATAGTGTGGCACAATCTTATTTTTGGCAGTTTGGGGATAATGCCAGTATTTTGACTTCAACTATGCGCGTACCAGCAAATGTTTCTTTCAACGCAGTAGGTGAGCAAGAAATAAAACTGACTATGATCTCTGAGCAGGGATGTAGTCTTGATACTTCATTTTTTGTTTTAGTCAAACAAGCTGATGCTTCTTTTGTAGTAGAACCCCAAATAGTATGCAATCCACCTGTGGAAGTTCAGTTAATAGCCAATGATAATAGTGCTAAAA
The DNA here is from genome assembly GCA_036782555.1 of Saprospiraceae bacterium. Lineage (GTDB taxonomy): Bacteria > Bacteroidota > Bacteroidia > Chitinophagales > Saprospiraceae > OLB9. The sequence continues at coordinate 4,300 of DAIPYV010000085.1, read as the reverse complement.
GATACCTATGGAATGGAGAGGTGGGCAGTTTTACCAAAAATATCAAAATTGAATATCCTGATAGGGATACCTTTTATTATCATGAGAGGGATTCTGTTGTCATCATTTTAAATATAATAGACGAGAATGGATGCTCGGGAGAATTTGAGAGTTACTATATTGTTCAGCCTGTCAATGCACAGTTTGAGGTATCGGCACATGAAGGCGAGACACCATTTTTATTATGGGTTTATGATAGATCAGAGGCAGATTGTCCTATAGTGAAATGGATATATGATTGGGGAGATGGAACGACTTCTGAATACAACCCATCTAATATAGGGTCAGCAAGACACCTTTATGAAAATGCAGGAGAATATTATGTAAATCTCAGTATTGAAGATGAAAAAGGGTGTATAGATGAGCATTATGGCGCATGGATTGAAGTCAAAGATCCTTTGGTTTTTACTATGAATGAACCCACATGCATAGGTGGGTCATCAGGTGGAGTTATTTGCTACGGAGACACATTTGGCATTGCGGTGCTATTTATACCAGAAGGTGTTGATGCTATTCATGTCACTTTAGGTAATACTTTGGGGCACTGCGAAAAAGATAGTATCATTAGAGCCGTGGCATTAGATGACCCATTCAAAGCACTTCAATCTGTGATTAATTTGGAAAATGGGGGTGTATTTTACGATTTTAATGGTCCAATATTTACTTACAGAGGGGCAAAAGCTGTTATTGACTATCAGACGAGTTGTGATGATAAATATAAAGTATTTTTCCAAAATAACAGTATCAATGCTCAAAATCATCGATGGATTATAGAGTCTAAAGAATTTTATCAAGATCAATTTTTTTATGATTTTCCTGGTCGAGGGGATTATGAGGTATTACTTATTGCTGAAAATGACATGGATGGTTGTCAACCCGATACGGCGCGTGTGACCATTAGCTTGCGAGACGTTAAGGCCATCATCACTGCCAATGACGATATGTGTCCAGATGTTACTAATGTTTTATTCAGTCGGAATTCAGAGGATGAGGTCGCTGGCTGTAAGATGGGTTATTTATGGAGTTTTCCTAAATCATTAGAGATACCACATATAATCACAGATGTGGATTCTGTTTTAGTGAAATTGCCATCAGGTGTACACAGAATATTTCTTGAAGTCCGTGATGTCAATGGCTGTAGAGACACCACTTATAAAGATATCAATGTTGTCTCTATACAAGCTAATTTTGTCTCGGATAGAGAAAGAATTTGTGACCCAACTTGGGTGACTTTTACAGATAGTTCTATCTCAGATAATCCAATTGTTGATTTTAAATGGAATTTGCTACCAGATATCAACATTAATACTATTACCTATTTATTTGATTCCTTATATAATGTTGATAACATCTTCGTAGGACTAACGATTAAGGATTCTTTGGGCTGTGTAAGTTCTATAGTCAAAAGTTTTGAGGTGTATAAACCGGTGACGCAATTGACTTATAATAATGTCGTGTGTTTTTCTAATAAAGGAGTTATTGAAGCCTCAGATTTTAATGAAAATGGATCTTTCCTTAATTATAACTGGCAAATAAATGGACAAAATGTTCAAGCTGATAGTATATTGGATTTAGTGGATTTGCCTGTAGGATTACACAATATTAAGCTTAGAATAGAAGAGAACTCTACCAAATGTTTCAATAATTATGACTTTTTGGTACGTGTAGTAGAAGACCCAAGGGCTATCATCGGTGATATAGATAGTGTGTTTTGTTTTCCTAAGACATTATTTTTAATGGGAGATGATTCTTATTCGCATCCATCAGATCCAGTCACGTACAAATGGAATTTTGGAAATAATAGACAATCTATTCGCTCAAATCCTGTGGTGACATTTGGTAAAGGGAGTTTCAATATACAACTCACACTTACCTCTGAGCTGGGATGTATAAGTATTGATGAAAAAACTGTTCATCTTGTGGGTCCAGACGGCCTACTGCTCGCTGACAAAGATGTCGTGTGTGTAGGGGAAGATATAGTTTTTGAATTAATCAATCCCGAGGACGTTACTTCTTTTTATTGGGATTTTGGACAAGGCCAAACACAATCGAATACATCACCTGTGGCTTACAAATATGATTTTCTACCGCCTTCCTCGACTACTTTTGCTTCATTAGTTTTATCTAGCAGTGATACAGGTTGCGAAACTGTACTTATTCATCCTATTGAAATTGCTAACGTTAAAGCATTTTTTGAGTCTTCTACTACATGTGAGGATACATTAAGGGTTCTTAATTTATCTACAGGTGCAGATAGATTTACGTGGTTATCTAATCAAATCTTTGCAGAAAATGTATTTTCGCCCTTAATTAGAGTAGATAAAGCGGGTATGTTTCCGCTCACATTAATTATAGAAAATAGTGAGTTTGGATGTAAAGATACTATGACACAGGAAATGGTGTTTTTACAACGACCAGAGTTTGAATTACCCACACAGGTTTCTATTTGTAGTGACCAAAAGATTACCCTACCCTTGGCACCTCAATATTCATATGAGATATCCCCAGCTGGTTGGGCACGAGTAAACAACGGTCAAATAACTTTTACGGCCAATACATCAGCCATACTACAAGTACAGGGAACTAGTGAAAATGGTTGTACTACTACGCAAAGAGTTGCTGTCCTGCACAGTGGGTTTTTAGTTGATGTTATGACTGAGGATTGGCTGGTTTGTGACAATCAGCGCGACTTGGCCATTAATTTTGATATTTTTGAAGGAGATAGTATGGTCTGGTGGCTAAATAATAGACCGATTACTTCAGGCACATTATCTTGTGAGAATTGTACAAATCCTGTCATTGAATCCAATATTGAGGGATTGCTGTCTTTGAATATTTTTAATTATAGTACATGTCTAAATAGATCTTTTCATTATAATATAGAAAACCTAGAGATAGAGCTACCCAATATTTTTTCACCCAACGGAGATAATATCAATGATATTTTTAGGCCGGTGCTTGCCCAAAATACGCCTTATGAGGAAGAATTGGTAATAAAAAACTTAACTATTATCAATAGATGGGGTAAAGAGGTTTATAATTCTAATCTTCCTTGGGATGGTAATATAGATGGACATCCTGCTGCCGCAGAGGTCTATTACTTTAGTATAGAATACGGTGTAGGGCAAACATGTGTAAACAGAGTCAAAGGCGATGTAACATTAATGAGGTAGCTGAATAATAGGAATAGAATGTCCTAATCTTTTCCCAAAATCTCAAAATTTACTTCGTCACTAAGACCGTTATCGTCTATGATGCGTAAAGTATAAAAGCCTTTTTTTAAATTGAGTGTGACTTCATGTGTGTTTTTTGAGGTAAATTGTAGATATTTCCCATTAAGATGCCAATACAGCTTGGATTGTGGACTCTGATGATGGGCTTTACAAATGACGGGATTAGTGACGTCGTGAGACTCTCTAGGTAAAAATATTTTGAATCCCTCATAAGGGTATAGTATTTTACAATTTGTCATTCCTGCGGGGCAAAACTCTGCATTTTCGGGCAAACCTTTGTATTCAGAATGCCCCATTTTAAAATAGTAATCCATAGCCGAGGGTAAAACAAAAAAGGTGTCCTTGAGAGACTCTTGATCTACACATTTATTATCTATGAGCTGACCTAATTTGTTGGTGTATCCAATCTTATGGTATTGACATTGTTTAAACTGAGCACTTGATTGTTCCACTATGAGAGACTTGGTATGTGGACATAACCTGCCCGCCATCCTACCAGACTCAGTACAAGTCTTTAGGACATCTCGACGGGTATATACTGGAGGTTTCCCAAACCACCGATTATGGGGTAACGTGTTAAATATTTTAAATAAAATGGGGGCGGCCTTTGTGATACCTGTTAGATTATATCGTCCCTCGCCATCCGAGTTGCCTACCCACACACCGACAGCATACTTGCCATTAAAACCTATTGCCCAAGCATCTCTATGTCCATAACTTGTGCCTGTTTTCCAAGCGATTTTCCTTTCTATGTTATTTAAATGTCTGTATTTCTCTTCTCTAGGCTTTGTTAAATCTGCCATTGCCTCTACTGTATGCTGTATGCTGAACGCTGAATATTTAAAAGTTGGAACTATGATTTTTTGATCGGTATCTTTCAAAATAGTAACTTCTTGATAGGGCCGAGGCAGTCCTAAATAATTTTGTGAAAGTCCCTTGTACATTCTTGTGAGATCCCAAAGGGACATCTCTCCACCACCTAGTATGAGGCTTAGTCCGTAATGATGTGCGCCCTTACTAAAATATTG
>DAIPYV010000084.1:0-14755 GCA_036782555.1 Saprospiraceae bacterium | reverse complement strand
TAAATTGAGTAATGCCCGTGTTTTTCGTCTTACACGGGCTTTTTTATTTTATACCATTTACAAAACTAAATATTCAAGAAAAAGTCCTACCACCTCTACATTTCCATTTCAAGATTCACTTTAGCATTATTCAGCTCAGACAAGGCGTGAAAATCACTGACTCGTTTACATATTTGAATACCTTCTTCATAAGTACTGAGTGCTTTTTCAAAATTTTCTTCTTTTTCATATAATTTACCTAAATGGTAATAAAGCCCCACATAGTCTGCATTATCTTCTTTTAATTGTTCAAAAAGTTGAATAGCTTTATGAATATCTCCCAAACTCTCGTATTCTTTTGCAATAGCATATTTTAAAAAACTATCGTTAGGATCCTCACTGAGCATGCTTTTTAATTGTTCTAATCGAATATTATTCATTTTTTTTAACTTTGAGTTTAATTTTTTAAAAAATGTATTTATCTTTGCGCATCAATTATTGATTTTTTTATAGATATACACAAAACATAAATAAGTTGTATCTGTTTTTTAGATTGTAATTTATTAAATATAATAACCTGATCTTATGAAATTATTAGTTTGTGTGAGTAAGACTCCAGATACCACAGCCAAAGTCTCATTTAGTGCTGATGGTAAAACATTTAATGGAGATGGTGTCTCTTTTATAATGAATCCCTATGACGAATGGTATGCTCTAGTAAGAGCCTTAGAGCTGGTAGAAGCCAATGGTGGTGAAGTAACCATCATCAATGTGGGACCAGCTGCCAATGATATCGTGATAAGAAAAGCTTTGGCCATAGGCGGCCACCAAGCGGTACGCATAGACGTAGAGGCGAAAGAAGCTTATGAGGTGGCTCAAAATATTGCTGACTATGCCAAAGAACAAAATTTTGATATCATTTTCACGGGCAAAGAGACTATTGATTTTAATGGTTCAGAAATAGGAGCTATGATAGCTGAAATTTTGGACTTGCCTTATGTGTCATATGCCACTCACTTGGAGACTACTGGAAGCACGTCGAAGGTCACAAGAGAAATTGAAGGTGGACAAGAAGTCGTTGAAGTAGATGGTCCATTTGTTATATCAGCTGCAAAAGGATTGGCTGAACAACGCATTCCTAACATGAAAGGTATTATGATGGCTCGCAGTAAACCATTAACTGTAGTCAATCCTATATCAAGACCCACAAGAGTATCCACAGTTAAGTTTGATTTGCCACCTGCCAAAACTGGAGTCAAACTTGTAGATGCTGAAAATATGGATGAATTGGTCAGATTGCTTCACGAAGAGGCTAAAGCTATTTAATCACAATTAAAAAATAAATACTATGTCAGTAATAGCATATATAGAATCTCCCAACGGAAAATTTAAAAAAACAGGTTTTGAGGTAGCGTCCTATGCCGCCCAAGTGGCTCAGATGTTAGGTACACAAGCCATCGGTATAGTAATGGGTTCTGTGGATGACGCTGCGGAGCTAGGTCAATATGGAATTAATAAAGTCATTCACGTCAATAAAGATAACGAAAATGAGTTTGACTCTCAGAAATATACATACATTTTGGCTACCTTGGCTCAACAACATCAAGCTCAAGTCGTCGTGATGTCACACACGTCCAATGGAAAATCACTCAATGGTCGTTTGGCCATTAAGCTTGAGGCAGGATGTGTTTCAGGTGTTAATTCTCTTCCTGATGTATCGAATGGCTTTGTAGTTAAAAAATCGACTTTTTCGGGAAAAGCCATCGCACATTACAACATTGAAACCGATATCAAGGTCTTATCTGTAATGGGCAATAGCGTTGGTATATTACCCAATAATGTCAGTGTTACTGTTGAAAATATAAACATAGATTATACTAGTGAAAAACTGCGTGTAATAGAAAGAAAAACTTCTGAAGGCATAGTACCGTTGCCAGAAGCAGAATTGGTGGTATCAGCGGGTAGAGGTATGAAAGGGCCAGAAAACTGGGGAATAGTTGAAGAGTTGGCAGGCGTATTGGGGGCTACTACGGCCTGCTCGCGCCCAGTTGCTGACACAGGGTGGCGCCCTCACCATGAGCACGTAGGACAGACGGGTGTTGCTATCAGACCTAATCTATACTTTGCGATAGGTATATCAGGTGCTATCCAGCATTTAGCTGGCGTCAATAATAGCAAGGTCATCGTAGTCATCAATAAAGATCCAGAAGCGCCATTTTTCAAAGCTGCAGATTATGGTGTCGTAGGAGATTTGTTCGATGTCATACCTCGATTGACAGAGTCATTAAAGAAGTTTAAAAGTGCATAAATAAATATGTATTAAATAAAAAAAAGGATTTGATAACGCATTAATCAAATCCTTTTTTTTTAAGATTATACAAACGAGCAAAAAATAGCCGTCTAAAAAACTAGGAAATATTTTACAATTATATACATTTGTGGTCTTGTATTTTATTAATATAATAAATCAAATGAAAATGCAATCCCCTTCATTTCAATACTTAAATTTATTTATTGTATTACTGTTTTTGAATTTCATTGATAATGTAGATGCTCAAAAAATAGTTTACATCCCTTCATTCATATCTGACAGCGGAATGGACTTAAACAACGATTCCAGTCAATGGAGTTATAAAAGAAGTCTAGAAACCGAAAATATTGTTATTTTTTGGGAGCCAGGATTTGGAGACAACCCTAATGAAGCCTCTCTACCCTTTAATATCAATATGGAAAATCTTGTTAAAACAGCTGAAAAAACATTTCCATTCTACCTTGATTCATTAAGGTTTGTAATAAAAGGTTCTTCAGTGACGGATAGATATAAACTCATGATATTTTTACTACACACGACTGATTGGGCAGCTTATGGTTCGGGCCATGATGATTTAGTAGGGTCTCTATTTATTAGTCCAGCTGCAGCTAACCTATCGCATGTAGTAGCGCACGAAATTGGCCATAGTTTCCAGTACATCACTGGCTGTGATACAGAGGGCGGCTTTAGGTATGGGTATGGAGAAAATGGTGCGGGAGGTAATGGTTTTTGGGAACAATGCGCACAATGGAAAGCCTATAAAGTTTTTCCAGAATTACAATTTTCAGATGGTGATTTTAATCAATATATTAGAAATAATCATTTACATATATTGCACGAAAAAACTAGGTACGCCAATTATTTTTTACCTGACTATTGGACTTTCAAAAGAGGTATAGACTTTATGGGTAAACTTTGGCGTGACTCTCGATATCCAGAAGACCCCGTGGAGGCCTACAAACGATTAAATAACATTTCACAAAATCAATTCAATCTAGAAATTTTTGAACATGCCGCTCGACTTACTACATGGGACTTACCAAGTTTATTGACATATGGAAATAGTTACATAAATATAAGGCCTCAAGTTAAAATGTTCTTGACAGATGAAGAGTATTGGCAAATAGATTCAACGGTATGCATTGAAAACTACGGATACAACAGTTTAAAACTTGATGTTCCCATAGAGAGCACAACAATTGAAGTTCATTTCAAAGGATTAGCAGGTGTTAATGGATACAGAAACATCAATACTGAACATGCGGGTTGGCATTTCGGATTTGGAGCCCTCTTAAAAAATGGTGACCGAATATATAGCGAAATCGCAACAGCTGAATATAATGATGGTGTCAACCCAGAAGTAAAACTCAATTTTATTTGCCCCAATGATTGTGACAAATTATGGCTAGTGGTATCAGGGGCGCCTAAAAAACATTGGAGGCATCCGTGGGATGACAATGAACTCAATGATGAACAATGGCCTTACAAGGTAAAATTTGTGAATACTAACTTGCTAGGAAAACGTAACGGTCCTCTTAGTAATAAAAATTTTATCTACGACATTGAAATGGAACCTAGGTCCCATTATACACCAGATATAATTGAGCTCAATCGAGAAGAAATAGCCTACGCATTTGTATTGTCAGAAGAAGATATTATACAATATTTGGGCAACCAAATAAAATATTATGCTATCAATCCAGATGGAACCCTTGATTCAAATTCCACTGCGTTTTATCCAGGGCATTGGTTTGACAACACAGGTACTGTCGTCCAATGGGGAAATAATTCTTATATATATTCAGAAATAAACATCAATGATTTCAATGTAAGAATAGGTCAATACCCAGATGTATGCAAAAATGGTGATAAATTTACAATCAGCCAAGCTTTTGTCTATAAAAGAACCCAAACAGATACTTCACAAGTGACAATAACCTTCAATATCTCCATCAAAGATACACCTTCGTCTGTTCAAGATCTGGCTGCATCCCCCAAAATTAATATTTTTCCAAATCCTACATCAGAATACGTGTATTTCCTAGAACCCTCGTTATTCACATTATTTGATTCAAAAAGAAACCAACTCAAAAATGGTTTTGACGACAATGTGAACCTATCTGAGTATAAAGCAGGAGTATATGTATTAAAATTGAAAGAGAGCCTTCATAAAATTGTAAAACTTTAAATATTTAAACTAATATACCAACAATATATGTAGCAAAAGCATTTAATCAATCTATACATGACCTTTGAATTTATCTCAAACATCAACAATACAAGTTAATTTTAATTAAAATAATTATTTGCGACCCAATAAAACATTTTACCTAATCCTATGAAGATACATTTTTACAAATATCAAGGTACTGGCAATGACTTTGTCATCATAGATGATAGAAATACTTCGTTAGATAAAATTTTGAATACTGAAAATATCCATTTTATTTGTCACAGGCGATTTGGCATTGGAGCAGACGGTCTTATTTTACTAAAAAATTCAAAAAACCATGACTTTAAAATGATCTATTTTAATTCAGACGGCAATGAAAGTACAATGTGTGGCAATGGTGGACGCTGTATCGTACATTTTGCTCATCTTCTCAATATTTTCTCAGATAAATCTACATTTGAGGCTATAGATGGCTTACATGACGCTATGATTTCAGAAGATGGCCTGGTACATCTCAAAATGATCAATGTCGATAATATATCTACAATCAATAATGACACTTACCAACTCAATACTGGCTCACCTCATTATGTTTCGTTTTGTGATGAAATGCCAGACGATATTGGTCACTCAGGTGCAGCTGTTCGATATTCTGATATTTATAAAAAAGAAGGTATTAATGTCAATTTTGTCATCAATAAAGATAACCATCTGGAAGTCAATACCTACGAAAGAGGTGTAGAAGACGAAACACTGTCGTGCGGTACTGGAGTTACAGCTGTTGCTATTGCCATGGGAATTAAAGAAAACAAAATGGGCTCCATTGTTCAACACATAAAAACAAAAGGCGGATATCTTCAAGTGGCATATGAATTACATGCCGGTGGAAAGGCGAGTAATGTCTGGCTCATTGGGCCTGCAGTAAGAGTTTTTTCAGGTGTGATAGATATCTAATTTATTAAACTTAAGTTAAAACCCAAAACTATAAAATGCATTTTTAGGATGAATTACGTAAAATAAATGGTAGGCTCATTTAATGTAAAAATTAAATCTAAATTAATGAAACTCTTAAATTTTTGGGTCACGTCAGTCTTTTTAATTTTGACCATATCCATGATTCATGCTCAATATAATTATAATGACTACAGGTTTCCTGATGTCAAGGTAAGAGGTCTAGATATGGAGTTAAGATTGGCTGGTCAAGGAACTAGTAGAGAAAGACTTTCAGGTTCGACTAACAATCTGCATTACAATATATCTGGCGACTACTTCCAATTGACAAATAGTCAAAAAACACAAAAAACAGATTATTTTTCTGTATTCAATTCCTCTGAAAGATACTATCAAGATTTAGGAACTTTTGATTTTTATTGGAGAACGATAGCAGATATTACCAAATCACAAATAAATAGAAATTATTATAAACAGGATGCTTCTTTTTTAGGACTGAAAGGTAAGTTTTGGGAAATTGATCATACTATTCATTTAGATTTTTACAATGGGGACAGCTTTATAAACCCCATTTCTGGTGCACGAACCCCATACAAAGAGACAAATATTTCAGCGGAATTTCCAATCAAAATGGGATTTGGTAGAATAGAACCTGTCAGAGAAGTATTTTTAGCACAGTTTCTTATGGATGATTTGCTCAAAGAGGGCATCATCTCTGAAAAATTCACGCAAGAACAACTCTTTGAATTGGCTCAATTGATGGCAGACGTCTCAAATAGACGAATTTTTGATTTTAGAAGATTCAATATATACCAGTTGACACGTTTAGCTGATTGGTTAGCGTCACAGGGTATAGAAAATGATATCAAAAGTTTTGCCATCCTTAATGACAATTGGAACTATGCTTTCACCAATCTCAGACGACAAGGAAAAAGAATTTCTTATGGTATCAACCCTTGGATTTACTATTTTTGGGAGACTTTTGGCTCTAACAAGAATAATGCCAATGTGTGGGGAATTGATGTTAATTTTGAATATATCAATATAAAAAACCGTAGTCAGCGCATTCAAAGAGAATGGGGTTTGGATATAGCATCTAATATATTTTACAAAGAAGAAGGCGGAGATTATACCCGTTTAAGCAGTAATTTGGGTCTATTTTATGGCTGGACCTACACTCCCAATTCCAGGACCACTCTATCTTTTTTGCCTAGAATAGATTATACGTACGACCTCAAACAATCAGCTGCATTAAATCTTGATTTGCCCCTTTCCATAAATTACTTTATCAATGACAGAATGAGATTAATAGGGACTTTTATATATAGAACTGCACTTAATGACGATCAATTATCATATAGACCTATGGGTGGGCAAGAATTTAATAATAACTTTTTAAGGTCACTCAGCCCAGTACCACAAAACGAATTCTCCAAGAATAATGAAACAGGCAATTATTGGTTTTTCAATGCTACTTTCAGGTATAATATGTTTTGATTTTATACTTATAATTCTAAAAATCACATCATAATAACTACCTTTGCACCACGTTACAAAAATAGCCCATGACACACATATCGATTACTGGTGATTTAGGAAGTGGTAAAAGTACCATTGCTAAAAACATATGCAATATCCTAAGTCTCAAATATCTCTCTACAGGTTCTATTCAGAGAGAATTGGCCGCAGAGATGGGTATGAATACCCTCGAATTCAATAAATATTCTAACGAAAACAAAGAAATAGACCAATACATTGATCAAAAATTAATTGACATCAATGAGGCCAATGAGACCTATGTCTTAGACTCAAGATTGGGTTGGCATTTTGTCAATAAATCTTTCAAAATTTATGTGATGGCTATGGACGAAGTGGCCGCATCGCGTGTACTTAAGGACAGTAGTCGTATCGGTGAACCCAACGCAAAAGATCTAGAAGGCAAAATATTAGAGCTACGCGAAAGAAGAGAAATAGAAAATACTCGTTTTGAAAATATTTATGGTATCAGGCCGAGTATTTTTCAGGATTTTGATATCATCATTGACACATCTACTGCCACTATTGAGCAAATCACTGTGTTAGTTTTAGATTTATACAAAAAACACTGTTCACTTGAGCCATATGAACGAGTTTGGCTCTCCCCTATTCGTCTTCTACCCACTAAAAACTTAAAGGTTACCTCTGAAAGGGAGGCGATTGACTGCGTGCTTTACGAGAGAAATTTTTTCATTATCAATGGACACGAAAAAGTGATTCAACTCATTAGTGAGAATATTCAGCTCATCCCTGTAAAAATACTTGGGAAAAATGAAGATTTTATAGATGAAACCGTAAGCATCATTTCCTATCTCAAAGAAAACTTTAGTCAAACAGAATTGAAAAAATGGGAAAAGGAAAACAACCTCCAATTTTATCATAGTCCAGAGTTTTAAAGGGCACTCTGAGATATGAATCCGTTGTCCTCACCCTGATTCATAGGATTACAAGATAGACAAGATTAATAATCGCCTCAAAAATCCTGTCTATCCTATCATCTTGCTATAATCCTATTTTGACTTTTTAATCCTTTTTATCTTTATTCAATCTTTTCTGACTATTGGCCGCCTTCATGGCTTCACCCACTTGATTGCTTGCTGTAAAACTAGCCACCATGTTATTGAGCATTTCAGAGCCCGCTTGTGGAGAGTTAGGAAGCAATATGAGGTTAGAGTTGGCGTCTGCACCTATGGCTTGAAGTGTATCATAATGCTGTGTGACGACAATTAGAGCTGAGGCTTCTTGAGAATTGATACCCACAGAGTTTAATACTTCTACGCTCTCAAGAAGACCTTTGGCGATTTCTCTTCTTTGATCGGCGATACCTTGGCCTTGTAGGCGCTTACTTTCTGCTTCTGCACGGGCTTTAGCCACGATACGAATACGACTTGCCTCGGCTTCATATTCCGCTGCTGTCTTCTCTCTATCCGCTGCATTGATTCTATTCATGGCATTCTTCACCTGAATATCAGGGTCTATATCTGTGATAAGTGTATTGATAATATCATAACCGTAAGTCGTCATGGCTTCATTCAATTCTCTTTTTACGGCAATGGCTATATCATCCTTGCGCACAAAGACATCATCTACTATCATTTTAGGAACTTGAGCACGCACCACGTCAAAAACATAAGATGTAATCTGGTCATGGGGGTATTCAAGTTTATAAAAAGCTTCGTAAACTTTTTCAGGCAAAACTTTAAACTGCACAGACACTTTTAGCTTAACAAAGACATTGTCCATGGTTTTTGTTTCTATCAATACGTCCAACTGGGTAATTTTCAGATTGATTCTTCCTGCAATTCTATCAATAAAAGGTACTTTCAGGTGTAAACCAGCTGATCGAATGCTATGAAAACGTCCAAAGCGTTCTACAACAGCCGCTGTTTGTTGCTTGACGACAAAAAAAGTTCCCAATACTAGAAATATTAATATAGGGATGAGTAAAAATGAAGCGGGATTAAATGAAGATTCCATAAAAATTAGTATTTAATGAATAAACAAGATTATCACTACTATAACCACCGAACCAAAAATAAAGTTTTAGAATGTACAAATTAATAATACACAATTAGGCTCTCGGCTACACGAAGGCAATAATTTCACTACCATTAACCAAACTTAAAATTTAGCAATATGCTGTCAAACAAAGGACAGTATAATTTGGAATAGCGGAAAAAACTCTACTGTTGGACAAGTGAAGTTATTTGCGATTTTCTTTTCCATTTAAATTTCCGCTAATAGGTCAAATAAGCTTTTAAGATTCGGTAAATGGTTAGTTTGTACCGTTCTGACTATTAATTCATTTAGAAAACTTTCTTCTAAAACAACTTTTGGTCGGGATTTTGAGTATGTTAGTTTATGTTCTTTAAGTATTTCTCGGGAATAGGAAAAATGAAAGTGAGCTTTGTTTCTGAACCCTTCCATTTTGTCCATTAATTCAGGATCATTTTCAACAACATTATAGTATTGAATGAATTCTCTTAGCTTTATATTTTCAGGAATTCGTTTAACAATCTTTCTGTTACCCAAAAACCAACTTTCAATACAAACATTCTGAATAACATATTCAATCTCACACTTATCATTCAATTTTACACCTGATTTCTGGATATATTCCTTTATTTCAGCTATACGCGCATTTACGCCAATTTCCTCACCGTCTAGACAAACAATTAATTTATCAAAAACTGGGTTATCGTTGATGTTTTTTATTGCGTTAACTGTATGATTATATATCGATGGAATACCTCCACCTGAAAAGATGTAATAATTATTTTCGACAACATCTTTTTCAAAATCAACCTGTTTTAAATCAGGCCTTAAATGACTTATCCATTTAGGATATAAGATTACCTCAGTCTTTTCTCCTTCCAAAATAAAGTAAAAGTTCATATTTCTAGGAAATTCCTTGTTTGTAAAAGGGATGATTAATAAGGCTTAAAAATCTATCGTGATGAGAATTACCTAAATCAAAATCTTTTGCATCAAAAGTTTTAATATTACTCCCTTTACGAGTTACAATTTTCCAGTTATCAAAAGGAATTTTATTTATTATATAAGGATGATGGCTAGTGGCAATGAATTGAATATTGCTTTCATCATATAGTAAGTCCTCTGTTAAAACATCAATACAATTCAATCCTAAACTATTTTCAAATTCGTCAATTAGAATTACAGTTCCATCATTCCATAAATACATTTCTGCTATATGTAATAAAGTCCTTAGCATTCCTGATGACATTCGATTGTGAGGAATCCACTTGTTTACTCCAACTTCTTTAATTTGTATAACTGTAGCTTCAAAAACAAAGTTTGAAAATTCGTTGTCCCTAACAGGTTCTATTTTAATATTTTCGACTTGAGGGAATACTTCAATAAATCGATTTAAGATTTCACTAAATGTTTCCTTTGACACTTCATATGTGAGTGCAAGTTTATGAAATGTGTCAAGGTCACTTTCTTTAATTTTCTCAAATGAATCATATTTTCTCTTAAGCTTTTCAACGCTTAATCCACTGAATCGGACTCCTTCCTTTTGGGTGTGGTCTCTAAATATAATCAACTTGAAACTTTCAAAAATTTCTTTTATTTCATTTTCCTCTTTTAGAATATTTAAAGCACTCTCACTCGAATTGAGTTTTGGCATTTCTTTGTTGTCAAAAAGAAAACTTTCGGTACTCCTATTTATTATCGTTCCATTTATACCTTTAAGGTCTTCAAAAATAATTTTAGGTTTATTTTTCTCGCTTTCATCTTCTACAAAATCAGGTATGAGTTCATTAGTAGCTTTTATATTTTCGAACTCCCCTTTCCAAATAAAAATATTTCCTTTTAAAGTATGAAATTCAATTTCCCATTTAACACCGTTTTCACTTGACCCGTTTGCAATCCGTTTTAAAGAATATATTGAACGTAAAATCTGAGTCTTTCCTACACCTGAAACACCAACTAATAATGTCAAGTCAAAGAAATCTATTTTGTCAAAGCCCCACTCTTGCTCTGTGTTCTCGTATTTTATTGATTTTATTTTCATAATATTTGAATCTGTTTAACTTACAAAGAACATAAGGATTTTCTTTCAGGATATAAATTTGATTGTTTTTGATTCCGCTCTAAAATCGAATATAACTTTTATTTTCAAAAGAATTGTGCATTTTTGTATGTAATTAAAAAATTATAATTTTACGCCTTCATATACATCACTTCCTTGACCGCTTTAATTATCTTTTCAGGAGTAGGTAAATACTCATCCAAAAATGTAGGAGCATAATGCAATGAAGTATCTGCAGCATTAACACGCACTACGGGTGCATCTAAGTAATCAAATGCCTGCTTTTGCATCATGTAAGCAATCTCAGACGATACACTCCCAAATGGCCAACTCTCATCAATAACCACCATTCTATTGGTCTTTTTAAGTGAATGTACCAATGTTTTATAATCTAAAGGACGTATCGTTCTTAAGTCAATAACTTCTGCTGAGATACCCTCTTTCTCTAATTCAGCCGCCGCTTGTTTTGTAACTTCGATCATTTTGTTGTAAGAAACCAAAGTGACATCTGTTCCTTCTTTTCTTATAGCAGCTTTACCAATAGGAACCACATAATCTCCATCAGGCACCTCTCCTTTTAAGCCATAAAGTGATTCAGATTCCATCACACATACAGGATCATTATCTCTAATCGCAGCTTTCAATAGACCTTTGGCATCTGCGGGATCTACACATGATATCACTTTTAATCCAGGTGTATTGGCCATCCAGCTTTCGAAGGTTTGTGAGTGTTGTTGAGCCAACTGACCAGCGCTACCTGAAGGCCCTCTAAATACAATTGGACAATTGAACTGACCAGCGGATTGAGAAAGAGTTTTAGCTGCATTGTTCACTATTTGGTCAAATGCTAGTACAGCAAAATTCCAAGTCATAAACTCTACAATAGGCCTCAAACCATTCATGGCCGCACCTACACCTATACCTGCAAAACCTAACTCGGCAATGGGGGTGTCTATTACTCTTTTGGGGCCAAATTCTTCTAACATTCCTTTGCTGACCTTATAAGCTCCATTGTACTCAGCCACCTCTTCACCCATCAAAAAGACGGATTCATCCCTCCTCATTTCTTCTGACATGGCCTCACCCAATGCATCTCTTAGTGTTAATATTCTTGACATGATTATTTCTGTTTTAAATTTTAGAGTTGCAAAATTAATAAAATTTCAAGAATTCATACAATTTTAAGATTTTATTAATTCACTTAGAAAAACATGTATTTCATTTTCTTGTTTAAAAAATATGATACGTATCATAACAATATTTTTTTTTATTTTTCTTTTAGGGTATATTCACGCTCAAAAAAGAGATTTTGCTCTGTTCAATAAATATGATGAACTTGAAAAAAGTCTAACCTTTCATCCAGACACTACATACGTCATCAATTTCTGGGCAACGTGGTGTCAGCCTTGCGTTAAGGAGCTACCCTACTTTGAGGAATTTCACAAAAAATTTCAAAAAGCACCATTCAAGGTTATTTTATTAAGCTTAGATTTCAGCAAACAAATCCATACACATCTTTTACCATTTTTGGAAAAAAACGACATAACGTCCAAAGTCTGGGCGCTGACCGATACAAAATATAATGATTGGATGCATAAAATTAATGATGACTGGAGCGGGTCTATACCCGCCACTTGGATAATATACGGTAAGAATAATCATTTTATAGAAAAAGATTTTAAATCAAAAGAAGACCTAGAGTCTTACATTCTAAATACCATTAAATAACATTTTAAATCATTAAATTATGAGTTTCTTTTTTTCATTTTTATTACTTTTTGTCTCAGCGAAAACACCCAACACAAATATCAACGGGTACCAACCTGGAGATGTAGCCACTGATTTCAAACTGATGTCTACTGATGGTGATATGGTCAGCCTAGGTGATTTTCCAAATGCTAAGGGCTTTATTATAATTTTCACATGCAATCATTGTCCATTTGCTATTAAGTATGAAGACAGAATGATAGATATTGCTAAAAGATATAGAGCATTGGGTTATGAGATGATAGCCATCAACCCTAACGACCCTGAAGCTCAGCCAGCTGATAGTTATGAATTGATGAAAGTCCGTGCTGAGGAGAAAGGTTTTATATTCCCTTATTTGTTTGACGAAGGCCAAAAAATATATCCACAATACGGAGCCACCAAAACTCCACATGTCTATTTATTGGATAAAAACAGAGTAGTGCAATACATTGGTGCCATAGATGACAATGTCAATAACCCAGAGGAAGTGGAAGAAAAATACCTTGAAAATGCTATTTTGGCACTAGAAAATGGCCAACAACCTAATCCTAATATGACTAAAGCTATAGGTTGTTCTATCAAGGTTAAGAAATAAATATTTTGTTGCATTGGATGGTTTTCAAAAAAATAAATAGCTAATAAAAATTTATTTTGAAAACCATCCAAAATAAAAAGATAAAAAAGTCACCAGGCACCCTTATTATTGGGGCAGAATTTATATAGTTTTTAATAAGGAGATTTTTTCTTTATTTTATGTTTTAATTGTTTAGGTTCGTTTGATTATGATATTTATATAATCCCTATGAATCAATCCAAAAATCCATTTTCTATAGCGGTCCTGACTAATCCCACACTATTTCGAGCATTAAGTTTTGATAGCAAACTACTACGGTGAGACTCTACAGTTTTAAGACTTATATAAAGACTATCCGCTATCTCTTGAGTAGTATATTCCTCAGCTATTAGTTTAAGCACTTCTTTTTCACGTCTGGATAATTTAGGAAAGAAAGCTTCAGAATTATTGGAGGATTTCCTTTGGTTCATAAGGCTTTTCATTATGGTTTCTGTTACTTCTTTTGAAAAATAGGACTCACCATCTGCCACAGTACGAATGGCTGTCAGGAGTTCAGCTCGTCCGGTGTTTTTAAGCACATAACCTTTACCTCCATTATTTAAGAGCTCTGTCACGATACTCTCCTCATTAAACATGGATATAGCCAAGACTTTTACATCTTTGTGATGTGCATTTATATGCTTACACACTTCTATTCCGCTCAATCCAGGTAAATTAATATCTAACAATATGATATCCACTTTATGGTGTTCCAAAAAACGTAAGACAGAAGGACCGTCATGACTTTTTCCAACTACAAAAAAATCAGGCTCTCCTCCTAATATGGACTCAATCCCGTCTACAAACATGGTGTGATCATCCGCTATCAATACATTAATCATTATGGTTTATTTTTATACTATTTAAAGAGTTACAAAAGTAAGATGTTTAAATTAAAAAAATATGGGGTAAACCCCTAATTTTAAAAATCGGTGTTTACATGGATGTGTAGGTTTCTAAATTGACCGACCTTTGTACCATCAAAAAGTTGGTAAAAAATATAATTGAGTATGCGATTAAAGTTAGGTATTTTGAATTTCAGTAATATTTTGAGTATAGTCTTGGTCGTTGTTAGCCTTTGGGGCAATAAATTATTTATTCAAGAAAAGACTGAAATCCAAAATACCACTTTAATTATAGAAAATAGTGGAGATGAATTATCTACAGTAGGAGATAATTGTATCGAAGTCCAAAAAAATATTGAATTAAAAGTTAATAAACATATCATATATTTTAGGTTTTCGGAATGATTATATGAAAGTTGAGGAGAGTAATTTAAAATACTTTTCCTCAACTTGAGTATAATTAAAAAAGCTTAAAATATCTAAAAAAACATGAGTAAATACTCATTGGGATTTGACTGTTGCAATAAAAGGAAGGTTTTCAAAA
>DAIPYV010000083.1:2231-14801 GCA_036782555.1 Saprospiraceae bacterium | reverse complement strand
ACTATGAATCCTAGTACTTTTACCGTACCAGATGCTAGAGATTTTATGATGACTGCTGAAGGCATATCCATTGATATGTCTGATGTAAAGAACCCCAATAATATAAAATTCCACAATAACCATCCCAATAAAAATGGGGCAAACAAAGATTGGAAAGGCATAGTTATAGATAAAATAGCCGTTCAACTACCCAATGGACTCAATAAAAATGGACAACCCATAGTAGTTGACGTTCAGAATGTGATGATAGATAAAACAGGGTTTTGGGGTGATCTGAGTGCTCAAAATGTGGTCTCAATCAATGAGGGTGATGTAGGTAATTGGGCTTTTTCCATCCAACAATTATCACTCAACATTGAAGCCAGTGCTCTAACTGGTGGTAGCTTAAGTGGTGATTTAGAACTACCTATTGCCAACTCAGGTTTAGGATATAGTGCGCTCATCCAGAAGGGAAACAATGAAACTAACTTCCAATTTTCAATATCGACTCAGGGTCAGATTGATGTTAATATGTGGGTGGCTAAAATCAAACTTTTTGAGGGCAGTACTGTAGAAATTTTGAAGGAAGGTAATAAGTACATACCATCAGCATTACTCAATGGCGAAATTTCAGTGGGCTTCGACAGTAGTCCTGATGAAAGTACCGTGTTGAGTAAAATGAGTATTGATGGACTCAAATTTCAAGAATTGTCAATAGTAGGTGGCCAAGGACAACCTCAAATTAATCTGGCTTTTGTGTCTCTCAATATGCAGCCCAACAAGAATAAAGCCTTCAGTATGAATAAATTCCCCATCAATCTAACAGGATTATCCTATGAGAATGGTGCAAAACCTGGTTTAAGTTTTGGACTGAAGTTGAACCTAATCAAAGGTGTCAATGGATTTGAGGCAGGTACCGAAATGAAGATAAAAGCTGGATGGGACGGAGGTATCAAAAAATTCAAATATGAGGGCATCGATCTACAAATGCTAGAAATAAAGGCTGAACTAGGTGTGATGACGGTAGATGGAAAGCTGCAATTGTATAAGGAGGATGTTGAGTATGGCACAGGATTCAGAGGAGATTTAAAAGCAACTATGTTTAAATCATTGACTATCGATGGTATGATTCAAGTGGGTAAAATCGGTGATGGAAATCCACAAAACGAAAATGCTAGTAATTACCGTTATTTTATGATTGATATTGCTGCCAGGTGGAATGTAGGTGTTCCTATACCAGGTGCCAATGCGGTAGCTTTTTACGGATTTGGTGGTGGTATGTATAGAAATATGACAAGAGACGCACTTGTAGAAGTGCAAAATGACAATATGGTGGACAAACAAGGTCAGAACATATCCATGACCCCTGGAGAAAGTGCAAGTGGTATTAAATATACACCGAAGTTCAATACATTAGGTTTTATGGCGTCAGTGACTTTAGGTACTTCTGGAGAGCCGACAACTTTTAACTGCGATCTCAAACTGACAGTTGAATTCAATACAGGAGATGATTTTGGTATTAAACAAGTACTTTTTGAAGGTAATGGCTATCTTTTGGGTAGGATTAATAAAAGAGGGGAAGAGCTTGTTAAAATTGGCGTTTTAATAGTTATGGATTTCGAAAAGCCTATGTTTCATTGTAATGCCACACTCGAAGGTGGGTTCAATAAGGCTGGTTTAGAAGTTAGTGTCAAAGCAAGTTTTACGATGCATGTCGAGCCAGGAAAATGGTATGTAAAATTTGGTGAATGGACTGATGATAATTATCCATGGCTTGATGATGCAAGGATTCAAGCTAATATAAGTTTAGGAAATAGTGTGGTAGGTGCATCATTGAATTTTAATGCTTATTTTATGATGGGTACACATATAGGGGATCTGCCACGGTCACCACTCATTGTTCGTCAGACGTTAGGCCAGTCGGGAAAAGCGGACAATCCAAGTCCTAGAGACTCTAAAATTCTCATAGGCAAGGGTTTTGCATTTGGAGCGGGTATAAAGTTTGAAGCTAATGTCAATTTCTTTGTATTTTATTGTGATATTCAGTTCATTTTGGGTGCCGATGTATTATTGACTAAAACAGGTGCTACTTGCAATGGTAATACAAATTATGGTATCAATGGCTGGTATGCCAAAGGGATAGCCTACGCTTACTTACACGGAGATGCTGGATTGAGACTTAAATTATGGGGGTATGAAGGCAAGTTTAGTCTATTAACTGTAACAGCTGCTGCGGAAATGAGAGCTGAAATGCCCAATCCAAATTGGGTGAAGGGGACCTTTGCCATAAAAGGAAGTATCTTGGGAGGCATGATCACAGTGAATACTCGTATGGGTTTTGAAGTAGGTAAAAAGTGTGAATGGGGCGATGATTCAGGTTTGGATATGCCTATCATTTCAGAACTCAAACCAGAAGATGGCGAAGATGTCAATGTATTCACAGCACCTCAAGCAGCCTTTAATTTTTATATCAATGAATCCTTTACAGTGACAGATTATTCCGTTAAAAAGAAAGGTCAAAAAAGAACATTCAAGGTATTGATAGATGAAGTTACAGTCAAATTAGGTAATAAAGTTATTAAAGGTAAATATCATTTCAATTCAGCTAGAAACGGCATCACTTGGAGACCTGATGAAGTGATAGAGGGTATGAAGGATTATGTCTTCACTGTTAAATGTCACGCTGAGGAACTTAAAGGTGGGAAATGGTCTAAAATAGGAAATCAGGAAGTCAAGTTTGTTAAGTACAGAACAGGTAAAAGACCAGAAGTGGTGGCAGAAGAAAATCTAATCAAAGCTTTCCCTCAGATAGGACAAAGATACTTCTTGCCAGGAGATGCCCATTCGGGTAATATTCATTTGGGGCAGCCGCAGTGCGATTTGTTGGACAAAAAAGAAGATAAAGATTTCAAATATGAGTACAAAATGAGATTAACGAATTTGTCCACTAATAAAAGTATGGATATCGACTTTGAGTGTAATAACAAAGATTTCAATTACATCATGCCAAAGAACCTTGATAAAGAAACAGTGTATGAGTTGAGAATGGTTAGAATAGCTAAGCCCAAAAAGGTTAAAATGAATATGGCTAAAAATACTCAGTTTGTCTA
This sequence comes from Saprospiraceae bacterium, assembly GCA_036782555.1. Classification (GTDB taxonomy): domain Bacteria; phylum Bacteroidota; class Bacteroidia; order Chitinophagales; family Saprospiraceae; genus OLB9. The sequence continues at coordinate 11,712 of DAIPYV010000083.1, read as the reverse complement.
TAAAAATGAAAAAGGACAGATAGTCAATGCTCCGAGTAATTCGGGCAATAATAGCAATATCAACAACCTCAAAAACAATAATAATCAAGGAGGTAGTAAGGTCAATCAAAATATGAATTTATCAGATGCACCTAACAAATTGGTAGTAAGACACAATATGGTGAAAAACGAACAAATACTGGACGGAACTGAAGAAAGAGAGTTGTTCAAATATTATTTCAGAACTAGCAAACACAGCACAGCAAAAGAAAAATATGCTGACAACTATAAGTTTGAAACAATAGGTGGTGAGCAATTCTATGCAGGTGTTTTATCCTCTTTAGGCAAAGAATATAAGTACAACTCAAAAGTTGATTTTCCTCTTATTGTTGGAAAGGAGAATATGGATATTTATGAGGCTTATGGATATTATAAAGAATCTTGGGATATTGTAGTTGACCCTTTGGCTAAGCCATATGCTGTACACGACGACAATAATGCTTATTACGGCATATTGCGAAATAATATCTATAATGTCAGATACAAAGGCCAGGGTGCACCTACTAGTGAATCTTTAACTTTCAATAGATATGCCAAAGGAGATGTTACATTTTTTGGTTTAACAAAACAAAATTTTGATAAAAGAATGCCCATACAAGCTGTAAAAGTATGGAATAAAAATAATGAAGGACCAATTAATTTGTCAGGGAATCAAGAAATTATGATGCCTAAAGGTCGATTAACTCAAAATGAAATCAATAAAGCATTGAAGGGCCAGAAAACAGTAGATGAAAGTCTTAAAAATCCTGTATTGCCACTTAATTACTACCTACCTCTAGTAGCACTGTTAGACGCATACCAAATATATGATATACATTGCAAAAAATGTAATGAAGATAATAAGAAATCAAAGCATCAAAACGCATGTAAAAAGAAATATGCGTTGCCTGTAATAGGTGGTTGGCATTTGGATAATGGATTTATTAATCATAATGCTTATGGTAAATACATAGCAAGCCCAGCAAAACAAGATTTCAAAATTAAGATATTTTATGGTTATCACAACAATGGTGGGTTTGAAACCATCAAAAATGTCAAAATGTAATTAATAAATAAAATAAAAATCAAAAAATGAAGAGCAATATATTAAAGTACATCCTTTTGGCTATCGTGTTATTAATGATTTTAGATGGTCGATTAATAAGTCAAAGTGAACAAGACACACTTTTTAACGATAAATATTCAGTAATGGTAACAACAAAATCAGAAGTGGATAAATTTATTTTAAGGTGGGCACCCAAGGACTATAATTGGTTTACTTTTGCCAATGAATATGGGTACATTATCGAAAAGGCTAGTTTTGATAAAGATCCTAGGATATTTTATGATGACATTCCTGATGAAGCTTTTGAAACTCGACCACTTAAAGGTATGCCTCTAATGCCATGGACAGTGGAAGAATTCAAAAAGAATATCAAAAGTGAAAAGGATGTTCACTTAGGAGTAGCCATGGAAATTTTGCATGGCGAAATGAGTGTCACTGGTAGCCCCACCAAAGGCGATAACCTTTCTAATTCTATGATGGAGCAAGAAAATAGATTTGCATTTGCACTCACTGCAGCTGATTTAAATAGAGACGCAGCATTGAGTTTAGCATTGAGATATGAAGATACTGATGTAGAAAAGGGAAAGTTTTACCACTACAGAATTTATGTCAACTATGCTGATTCTGAATTTAAGTCAGACACGTCAGAGTTTATCATTCAATTTAACGCTATCGAAACGCCGAAGGTAAAAGTAGAAAATTGTTTTATTGAACCGTTTGATAAACAAGTATTGCTCTCATGGACTTTTAGTAATAGGGCACATTTTTCTGCCTATGATATAGAAAGATCGATAGATAATAAAAGCTGGAAAGTACTCAATGAGAAACCTTACATCAGTTCCATCCCAGATGATGTAGAGAGTTTTATTTATACCTATGTAGATGATACTTTGAATAATTATCAGAAATATTATTATCGCATTATTGGATATACATCTTTTGGGGACAAAGGCTTATATTCTGATGTACTCGAAACGACACCTAAAGATTTGACACCACCGAGTCCTGCGTTCGAGATCAATGCAATAGATACAGGCGGTGTCGTACTCATCACATGGGATGCGGCACCTTACGAGCCAGATTTTGATGGTTTTTATATCGGAAGAAGCAATTCTGCTGATGGTCCATTTGAAAAAATTAGCCCCAAATTGCCCAAAGAAGAGCGGGGTTTTATAGATTTTAGCCCTAGGGTATTGGACGAAAATTATTACGTAATTATTTCTTCTGATATACATGGCAATGAATCCCAAAGTTTTTCTGCCTTTGGTTATATTATCGATAGTACACCACCAGAACAACCTACCTGGGTCAGCGGTAACATAGATAGTACAGGTATGGTTAGACTAGAATGGAATAGAGGTCCAGAAGCAGACATCATTGGATACAGAGTTTATTGGGCCAATGATACTTTGTCAGAGTTTTCTCAACTGACAGGTGAGGTTCATTCGCACACAGTTTATTTAGATTCTGTCAATGTCAAAACACTCAACAAATATACATACTACAAAATAACAGCGGTGGACCATAGATATAATCACAGTGAATATAGCGAAATCCTTGCTATCAAAAAACCTGATGTGATTCCTCCTGCCATTCCTGTATTTTCAGATTATAGTGTAGTGGATAACAAAATTAATTTTTCATGGTATGTCAGCAGCAGTGATGATGTCGTCACCCAAATTATCGAAAAATCATTGAACGATGAAAATTGGACAAAGCTGAAAGAACTTAATGATAATACATCAAATACATATATCGATAGTACTTTGATAGTCAATAATTCTTATAGCTACCGTATCACAGCCATAGACGACTCAGGCAATAAAACAGTTTCCAAACCTTTGTTAGTCTCCCACAACTCAAAAGGAAAGGTCAGTGGAGATATTCAATTGAGTGTCAATATATCTGAAGAAAAAGCTAATTTGTCATGGAATACAACACTGAAACCTATGAAGTTTATTTTGTCTAAGTCCAATGGTGATGAATTCAAAAGAATAGCTTTCTTAACTACTAATCAAAATAGTTTTATAGATCTGAATTATTCGAAAGGAGATATTTATTATATCAAAGCCATCATGAACGACGGCAGTGAAACACCCAATATTTCCACAAAATAATCTTGTTTTTATCATTTATTTATAATACTCCAAGATCAATGTCAATGTTTTTAAAATATAAATTTGCAAACCTATTTTTAATTGCAGTATTTTTTGGGCCCTTGAGCATTCCCATTAAATGTCAAGATGTAGAAAATATAGCCAAGGCCAAAACTATTAATTGGACGGGTTCAGTGGGTGCTAATTTGACAACCTACAGTGTGAAGGGTATTGAACGACGCATGAATCCCATGCATTATGGCCTGTATGGCAATTTCAATGTCCGCATCAAGGAAGAATTTGACATACCACTGTCTTTCAATTACAATCAATTTGGTCTGGATGTACAAAAGCCATTTTATCAGTTAGGTATCTCACCGAAATATAAAAAATTACAATTACATTTGGGCCATCGAAACATGTTTTTTAATAGTTATTCGTTGTCGGGTCATACCTTTTACGGAGTAGGAGCCGAATTCAATCCAGGAAAATTTAGATTTTCAGCTATGAAAGGAAGGCTGAGAGAACCTATTTTATTGGACGCTAGTCAGACCCAAAGTTTTACCAACCCACATTTCAAGCGCACAGGGTGGGGCGTAAAGATGGGCGTAGGCTCTATGAGAAATCATTTTGATTTGATGTTGTTCAAAGCCAAAGATGATCCGAACAGTATAGACAATTGGGAAGAGAAAGTGTATCAATTATCCATTTCGGGCCAGACTGGAAGATTCGCTCCAGCCGAGAATCTGATATTGGGCTTGACCTCTAAAGTGGCTTTATACAAAAATATCATTTGGGGTGTAGAAGCGGGTGCAAGTTTGTATTCAGATGATCAAAGTAGAGAAAGTTTGGAGCAAAATATACCCCTTTTTGATGCCAAAAACACATCAGTTTTGAAGTGGGCTGGCAAAACATTTATAAATCTACCTTTGGGAAATGTCAATATCAATACTACCTATGAACGTATCCTGCCGGATTATTTTTCCATGGGTATGTATAATTTTATCAACGATATGGAAAATATCACAATATCTCCAAGTATCAGCCTTTGGAGTGGTAAGGCATTTTTGTCTGGTATGGTAGGTATTCAACGCAACAATCTAGGAGGTGATAGATCTGAAACTACTCGACGGCTCATCAATAATTTTAGTGCCACTATTTCTCCCAGTCCTATGTATGGACTTTCACTCAATTACACCAACTTTTCTTTCAACCAACAGCCTCAAGCCATTCTATTGAGTGATACTTTTCTGATCAAACAAATTAATACATCTTTGTCCATCATGCCTTATGTCAATCTGAGTAGAGATACCTTTTCGCAGCAATCCATCAATGGCGCATTCATTTTACAAAATGTTGAAGATTTGAATCCTGTGACCAGAGAGTTTGGCAATTTATCGACCCAAATGTTTACAGCGAACTATAGTTTCACCAATAGGCAGGGCTATCAATTCGGAGGTGGTCTCAACTATACCATTATCGATGCGTCTTTGTTTTCAAATTTACTTAGAGGTATCAATCTTACCTGTGGTAGGAATTTGGCGCAGTCGGGCATTATGATAGGACTTAATAGCCAAATCAATGCCACAAGTGTAGATGGTGAGTCCGATGGTACACTCATAAGTACAGGTGCCAACGGTTCCATCACTTTTTTGGAAAAACACAATTTTAGGATTAATTTAAATTGGCTTAAATCCAATAGCAATAAATTTGAATCTTACAGCGAGTTAATTTTTAATATGGGGTATTCTTATCAAATTAGGTAAATAGGAAATGGTCCTCTTTCTTTTCATACCTTGATATAAATTAGTTTTATTCAATAGTTAGTAGTGACATATACTTTTGACAAAAAATTATAAAATAATGCGAAGAAGTTTTTTTTTACAATCTTTAACATGCTGCTTCGTGTTTTTATTATGGTCATTTTATATGCCAATAATTCTATGCTGCCAGCAAACTAGTGATTATGCGATAAATCTTAAATCAACACTCTCCGCTGCCAAAGATGACTCAACAAGGATCGTTTTGTGCAACAAATTATCGAGTCATTATTCTTCTATTGATTTAGAATTGAGTAAAAATTACTGTGATCAAGCCATCAAGATATATGAAAGTACAACTCTGGGTGGACGTCAGCCTGAAATAAGAAAGAGTGGAGTAGGAGAGGCATATAAAAACAGAGCATGGTATTACTATAAGAAACAAAATTACATTGAATCTCTTAATGATATAGAAAAAGCTATTTATTTCTATGATAAGGATAATGATAGATTAAATCTAGGTAAAGCATTTACCTTATTGGGCAATATTTACTATCGTCAGAATTTATATGATATTGCCGAGCAACATTTTACAAAAAGTTTGCAGCTATTAGGTATTTACCAAAAAGACTTAGGCCTAACCTCTTTATATTTGAACTACGGCGGATTTTTGGTCAATAGAAAAAGGTATGAGGAAGCATGGGAGATGTTTAGTGAAGCTTTAAATATTTACAAATCTATTGATTTTCAAGGTGATTGGGGGCTACTTTACAATAATATGGGCGTTTGTGCTGGCTATTTGGGACGGGATAATGAAAAAATTGAATTTTATCTTAAAGCCGTTGCACAATATGAGAAACATAATAATAGAACTAATATAGTCAATTTACACCACAATTTGGGCATCGCTTATCAAAAGCAAAAGCAATATGAACTATCCATTAAGCATCTTAAAAGCTCCATACAGTCAGCACATGTAACGGGTATTTTCAAATTTTTACCCAATACCTACGAAACTTTATCTCAATCCTATTTTCAGATGGGTCTTTTGGCTCAAAATTCTATTCAAAAAGACAGTCTCTACTCCCAATCTTTAGACTACTTAGAAAGGGCCAAATCCTTGACCGATTCTTTATTTAATGCTCAAAATACGAACCAGATAAATGAATTACTCACCAAATATGAGGCCGAAAGGAAGGAAAAAGAGATTCAAAAACTTAATTTTCAATCTGAACTTAATCAATTGGAATTTCGACGACAGGAATTCGAACTTCAGTCCATCATCTTGGCTTCCAATGCGGAAAAAGAAAGAATAACCATCAACCAAAAAGTAAAAGAAATAGCTATTTTGAAGCTGGAAAAAGAAAATCAATTTACTAATCTGGAACTGAAAATTCGGAATGCTAAACTCATTGAACAAGAAGCTTTGGCCCAAAAACAGAAATCCGAAATTGAACTACTTCACCAAACCAAACAACTCAATGAATTGGAACAAATCAGAAACAAAAATTTAAGTTCAGTTTTGTGGATGAGCTTATTAGTTCTTCTGCTTGTCACACTTCTTATCTTGTTGCTCTATTTTGAAAAACAAAAGGCCAACAATATTATGTTAAAACATAACCTGGAAATCGAACAACAGCAAAAAGAAATCGAACGCCAAAATGTACATTTAGAAAACATTAATAAATTTAAGGACATTTTTATCTCCAATATGAGTCATGAGATAAGAACGCCACTCAATACTATCATAGGTTTCTCCAATCTTCTCGCAAAAGCCAACCTCAATGAAAATCAAAAACAACAAGTGGAATCTATTGAGTTCGCTTCTGAAAATTTGTTAGCTCTCGTCAATGATATTTTAGATTTTTCAAAACTCGAATCCGGAAATATCCAATTTGAGTTCAATGAGTTTGACTTTATTGAAAATTTAGAAAAATTGATATCTATGTTTCAATACCAAGCTGATGAAAAAAATCTTCTGTTGTCATTGATTATTGACAATCAAGTGCCAAAATTTGTAAAGACTGACAAATATAGACTCAATCAAATTATTATCAACCTCATAGGCAATGCCATTAAGTTTACTGAAAAGGGATTTGTAAGGATTCAGGTGGAAGTTCATTCGATGAAAGATGGGGTTCATAATATATTTTTTACTATCAGTGATACGGGTTCTGGTATAGAACATGATCATTTAGAAAGAATTTTTGAATCCTATACTCAATTGAATAATTACAATTATATGAATCACAATGGTACAGGTTTGGGTTTGGCTATTTGCAAAAGACTTGTACAATTGTTTGGAGGTAAAATAACCGTAAAGAGTGAAATTGGGAGGGGGAGCTCCTTTACATTTAACATACCCATAAAAGCTTCTGAATTATCAGACACCCTGGTATCCAAAAAACACATACTAACCACTATAGAAAACAAAAAGATATTAATAGTTGAGGATAATACCCTCAATCAAACTGTGATAAAAACTTTGTTGAATTCAATAAATGAAACATTACATCTTCATATTGTTGGCAATGGACAGTTGGCCCTCGATTCACTCAAAAGCGATAACTTTGACTTGATTTTTATGGATATGAAAATGCCCGTAATGGATGGTTTGACAGCCACATCCCTCATTAGACAATTTAATAGTGAAACTCCTATCATAGCACTCACCGCCAATGCCACAAAGGAAGAAAAACAAAAATGCTTAGATGCAGGTATGAATGATTTTATGGTAAAACCTATCGACCCTAATATGCTTCGTGAAAAAATAGATTTTTGGTTGTCCCATGTTTAAAATAAATTCTCCTTCTAAGCATTTTTACACTTTTTAATACTTCTTATAATTTCTTAAATCATTGGATCTCCTCATTTGTATGACCTTTGCACTGTAATTAATAATTGATATTTAAAAACATTAAAATACATACAATGCAAACAAAAAAAATTTCTATCACGACCCTCACTCAAGAAAATACTATTTCTTATTCTCAAAGAATCATTGATGATATACTTGACCATGCTTTGGAGCTCATCTTAAAGGATAAAATCCATGAGTGTATCGAACACTTAGCTATCAGATTAGGTAAACTCATCAATACGCATGGCTCTAATGAATTTAAAAATTGGATCAAAGAGTATTGTTTGGCTCATCCGATAGCGCCATATCTTATGCAGTCACCATTCACATCAAGATGTCAAGGCAAGCCAAGAGGTTATGCTGGAGACGCGGTGTTGATTGATTATATTTACAGAATAGGAGACTTCCAAGAGCCCTATACAGAATTGGGCAATAAAATTCATCAAGCCTTGATATATTCATCTTGTTGCGAGAGTGTGAGATGGCGCGCTCAACATATTGCTTCCGAATTGAATAGTTTGTATGAAACCAAAGGCCGAAAGATTTCTGCCATTTCTATTGCTTCGGGTCATTTAAGAGAACTAAATTATATTCAAGATTTTGACTCTAAATTTGAAAATTTTGTAGGGTTGGATCAAGATACTGAAAGTAATCAGGAAGCCAAAAAAAGTTACCCTCATAAAAATCTTTATATCTTCGATGAATCCATAAAATTTGTTTTGAGTAAGAAGCTACCTCAGGAGGCATTTGATATGGTATATTCTACTGGCCTATTTGATTATTTGGAGGACAAGCTAGCTGCTCGAATGACTCAGCGCATGTTTGAATTAGTTGCACCAGGTGGTACAATGATTATTCCTAATTTTGCTATTGGGCTACCTGAACAAGGGTATATGGAGTCGTTCATGGATTGGAGTCTTATCTATAGAAATGAATATCAAGTCATGGACTTCTTGCAAGAAATAGATCCAAGGTCAATTGCCCATTCAGAAGTTTACACTGATTTGTCAGGAAATATACTTTATTTAAAAGTCCGAAAAACTGAGTAAATTTACCTCAATCATTCTTTTTTAAGGTATGACTGCTTACATCATCAATATTTAATCTTATTCATTTAACAATAAATTTTTTTTATCATGAAGTTTTTAATTACTTTCTTAGCCCTTTTTATTTTTTCTATTCAGTATGGTATGAATGTCACCATCAATCCAAACACATTTGATTGTGGCTCATTTTCTGTAAGTGGAAATACAGGATGCAATCACAATGGAACGCTTCAAATAACGGTTCAAGGCAATCCACAAGGCATTATTATTGGTAGCGTGTCTACTATCGTGAACGGAAATTTTTCATTCAATATCACTGTAAATACTGATGCACCATCAACGGCCAACCTCATCTTTACCATCATTACTTCTGATGACCCCACGGGCTGTGCCTTAGCTGGTGCTACTGACGAAGTGGGCATTACCTTGTCTTGTTCGTGCAATTTATCTGTTACCGTGAGTTCGACTGATGAGTCTTGTTTTTCTTGCAACAATGGTACTGCTACAGTCACACATCAAGGAGGTGTAGGTTCTGTTAGTATAGTGTGGAGTACGGGTGCAACCGATTTGACTATTTTAAATTTGGCGCCAGGAAGCTATACTGTCACCGTAACAGATTCCAATTCTTGTGAGGC
>DAIPYV010000083.1:0-2131 GCA_036782555.1 Saprospiraceae bacterium | reverse complement strand
TAGGTTTTGGGACATATTTTGTTAGATTAACGGATGATAATGGTTGCGGTATTATCTCAGATACTTTCACTATTTCAAATACATCATCTCTTGATGACAGCTTGTTGAGTGATATTGCTTTGTATCCCAACCCTACCACAGATGTATTTTATATGAGTAATGTGACAGATTATGACATAGAAGTCAATATTTTAAATATATCTGGTCAGCAAATACTTTCCTCTAAAAATTCAAATTTTATTAACATATCCCACCTTGCCAATGGTGTTTATTTTGCAGAAATAGTAGCTTTCGGCCAGAAAAAGAGATTAAGAGTGGTGAAAATATGATAAATTTTAGAATTTATTTTGATTCTGTTGTTTGAAGTTAAGTTTTTCAAAATAGTCCTTGAAATTTTGTAGTTACAATAATTTTGAGGACTATTTTATGTTTTAAGAGAATAAATATTAGTTTTGTGGATAATTTCATAAATTGAAAATACTAAAAGATGTTGTTGCAATTATAATTTTACTTTGTTGTCTCATTCCGACAAAGGCACAACCTTTTTTAACAGAATTTGAATATCTTGATCATAATAACGGCCTACCTCAAAATCATGTTTTCAGTGTCAATCAAGACGAACATGGGTTTATTTGGTTTTGTACCATGGGTGGATTGTCAAAATATGATGGTTTCAACTTTGAAAACTACCTACATGACCCATTGGATTCCACAAGTATTTCATCTTCATTTACTGATAGATTTCTAAAGGATTCTAAAAATAGATACTGGGTCACCACCAATAACGGTTTAAACCAGTTGATTCGCAAAACTGGAAAATTTATAAGATACCAACATAGTGAGGCCCATATTAATTCTCCTGGTGACAATCTCATCAAGGACATAAAGGAGGATGCTCAAGGGTATCTTTGGTTAGTTCACAATAAAGGTATAGATAGGTTCAATCCTGAGACAGGTGAATTCAAGCATTATTTTCATGTTGACTTCTCAGTCAATAGATATGCAGGAGATATTTGTATAGATGACAAGGGCATAATTTGGGTATTGGGCGTCAATGGTTTGTATAAAGTCAATCAAAAGACTTCAAAGTTAGATTTTGTCGCAGAGCCTGACATCCCTTCTGATGTAGTGGTAGAGGGTAGATATATTATGCAAGACAGTAGAGGTACGTTATGGGTTGCATTCAATAGAGGCTTGATGTACTTTGATCAACAGACCCAAACACTTGTGAATGCCCCCAATTTCCCCCCAATGACAAATGTGTCAACCCTCGTTGAATATCCCAAAGGTATATTGGGTGTCGGAACATTTGGCCAAGGTATGATAGTATATTCTCTTATGAAAAATCAAATTGTAAATGTCTTTAGTTATTCAGCATCTAACCCTAAAGGTTTGGCAAACTCAACAATTTACTCTTTTTTTGTTGATAAATGGAGTAATTTGTGGATAGGATTATTCAACGGAATAAATCGAATTAATACTGAAACTCAAAGATTTGGTTTGGTTCAGAACGAAACAGGCATCAATAATCTAAAAAACTACACGCTCCTCGTCTATGGTGAAAAAAACAAAGGTATTTGGTCCAATACCATGGAAGGCTTATTGTACAGACAAAATGTGAATGCTGAATATTTAAGTGTGTTAAATCCACCACAATTTGCCATTGGTCACCATGATGTGCGAGGAATAGCTGAATTAAATGACGAAATTACTTTAATAAACATTCGAGCGAATGGCTTATATGCTTTTAATAAGAATTCAAATAAACTGAATAGAATTGGGACAAAAAATTTCCTGAAAGAGGAGTTTATTTCAAATATTAAATTAGATAAAAATAATCAAAAAATACTGTGGGTAGCGGGTAAATTCGGTCTAGGTAAGATAGATCTTAATACTCTTAAATTATTATGGCTGAGCCATGACAAAAATACTCTTGAAGGAAAAGCTCCGATATTGTTTCACTTTGATATTTCTGAAAGTGGAATGATTTATTTCGTGACACAAAACAAATTGCATGAATACAATCCCCAAAAAAATGAATATAAGATAGACAATCTCAATAATATGTTGCAATCACGCGTGAACTCTATCAAATGTTTTAAGAATATTATATGGTTGGCTACTGATAATG
>DAIPYV010000082.1:0-14834 GCA_036782555.1 Saprospiraceae bacterium | reverse complement strand
TAAATTTACACAGTTTTAACTAAAAATTCACTTTTGACCTGCAATGTGGGTTAAGATTAAAATCTTTTCCCCTTCATTTCATTTATTTTCTTATTTTTGTACTTCGTTACATTCTATATGGGTTAAAAACCATAAGTAACACACAGCATTAATTATATCAGCCACATGAAGTCTGAATTAACAAAAACACTTTGGGCAACAGCCGACAAGCTGCGCAACAAAATGGATTTTGCTGAATACGAGTACATTATATTAGGCCTTATCCGCTTAAAACTTATCTCTGATAATTTTGAAGAGGTTTTTAACAGACTATCTCAGGAACAACACTCAGACCCAGAAGATAAAGATGAATACGGGGGGCAAAACAAAGAACTATTAGGTAGTGTTTATGAATACTTTCTAGGCATGTCTGCGGACGCAGAGGGTAATAGAGGTCGTCAGTTCTATACACCAGAATCATTAGTATAACTTTTGATTGATATTTTACAACGTTAGAGTGGTACATACTGATTTAACTCTAAGTTGACATATTTTTGCAGATTTTCGTTGGTCTTCAAGTCTGTTAAAATCAATTTACTCCCCCCAATATCATATTCTAAGTATGGCAAGTTTGGTCTGCTTTGCATCAAAATTATAAATGACACCCAACTATCATTTACTCCAGCCATGCACTTTAGCTAATCCTAACGAATTTTAATTCCTTATTTGGGTTTAAGCTTTTGACAAAAAGTACATTTCTATTTCTCCTTTGCCTTTTGCCGCAATTTTACCCCTGCTTTCAAAAGTAAAATCAGTGTCTTTTTTTAGTAATTCGAAGGTGTTTTGGCTGATATTAATTTTGCCCGCTTCTCCATTGCTTTCCATTCTACTGGCAGTGTTTACAGTATCCCCCCATATATCGTATTGAAATTTTTTAAGACCTACAATGCCAGCTACCACTGGGCTTGTGTGGATTCCTATACGAATTTCAAAAAATGGAAGCCCTGCGGACTGTTTTAGCGTCTTTTCCTTTTTCACGGCTTCGGCCATTTCAATGGCAGCAAGTGCAACATCTTTCCAATGTGTTGTATTGGGTGTGGGTAACCCACCTGCTGCCATGTAAGCATCACCAATAGTCTTGATTTTTTCAATGCCATATTTTTCGCAAATGCGGTCGAATTCAGAGAAACAAGAGTGTAAATCTGCCACCAACTCTCTAGGAGATAACTTTTGACTCATTGCTGTAAAACCCTTGAAATCTGTAAAGACGACTGTGACTTGATCAATCATTTGGGCATCGGCAGCACCTTTCGATTTTAATTCTTCGGCGACTTTTGCTGGAAGAATATTTAGGAGCAATTCGTCACTGCGCTTTTTCTCTTTGCCAATGCGATTGCGCTGTTTAAAAAATATACCTGCGAATAATAACACCACAGTAAAACCACCCATAAATCCATTGAGAACCAGCTTTTGCCGTTTTAGTTCTTGTATAGCTAGGGCGTCTTTTTTCTCCTGTTCGGCTATGGCAACAGCCTCCTTTCGTTCAAACTCATATTGCATTTGAATACGTGTGAGTTGTCGGGTGTTTTCTTCATTGTATAAGCTATCACGGATGCTTATCATCCGCTCAAGATATATTAATGCCTTATGAGTGGCGCCTAAGTCTTTTTATGTTTGGTACAAACATTCACAGGCATTTTTTTGTATTTCTAAAACACCGATTTCCTCTGCTTTCTCTAATCCATGACGACAATACTTTATAGCCAGAGTAGCCAAACCTGTTCTTTTATAAACCTGGCCTATTCTGCTAAGACTTTCTGCAACTCCTTGGTTGTTACTAATTTCTTCTCTTATGGACCATGCTCTTTTGTGGTAATCAAGTGACTTGGTATAATAACCCATTTTGTAATACACTTCTCCAATATCACTCAAAGTTGAGGAAATACTATGCTTATCATTGATCGCTTCTAGGATAGTCAGAGATCTCATAAAAAAGTCAAGAGCATGTGTATAATCATGTTTATCGGAATAAATTTTTCCAATCAAGCTTAGATTATTTGCTAAATATTGTTTATTACCTAATTCTTCATTGAGTACTAGAGCTCTTTCATAATAATTCAATGAACGAGTAAAATCAGCTTGTTTTGCATAGACTTTACCTATGTTTACCAGACTTCCAGCAATTCCATTTTTATCTCCAATCTCTTCTTCAAGTATTAAAGACCTTTCATAAAAATCCAAAGCCAGTGGATAGTTACCCTGGGTATTATATATAATACCAATATTTCCAAGATTACTTGCTATACCTCTTTTATTGCCAGCCGCTTCTTCAATTTTCAATGATTTCTGGTAACACTCTAATGCAAGAGAAAAATTACCTTGAATATGATTTGCGATTCCTTGAATAGTAAATGCCGTAGCTGATGCTTTAGGATATTTGCTAATATCTGCAAAATGGTGTAATGCTTCAGCTAGAATAATGGCTGAGTCAGGTTTCGAAAAAAGATATTTGTCCCAGATGTAATCGTTGTAAGCTACTGCGCGGATAGAGTCAGGTAGTCTGTGGTCTAGCCAAAGAACGTAAAGGCTATCCAAGTTGGTTTGAGATATGGCAGTGAAACTACAAACAATCAGCGTTAATACATATATTTTTCTTCTCATTTATTTTTCTTTTTTATCGGGGTTTTACTAACAAAATTAAAACAGAGATATGTTATATCTTGTAGTAATTTTGTCTACCATATAGGTAAAGTCGAATGAGGGTTAACGTACCCAAGATAGCGAACATCAATTACCTTAACATATTTGAAGAGTTACACAATCCAAAGAAGATTTAACTCAATAAGGCAAATTTTGATACACAATAAATAGTAATAGGTTTTTTTATTCTTATTTCTTCTCTAGTTCAATATTTTCTAAATATTGATTATCAAAAAATTTATAATTATTTCTTTTTACAAAATCACAAATATACAACATACCTAACAAGCTGTCAAAAATTTCAATTAAAAAAAGTGAAAGAAATGAACAAGAAGGACAAAATTCTATAATTAGATTTAATATTCAATCTGCATTATGCATTAGAATTTTGTTATATCCTATCCAGCTTTAGCGGGAAGAAGCTAAAATGCAATTCACCACTTTGGAATAAACTCCTTCGTGAAAAAACAGCTATTAATCCCGTAGGATTATTATCCAATGGGATTAATATTCGAAAAGCATAACACCACTAAGTGAAATCAACAAAGGAGATTCGTGAAGGCCATAAAAAGTACCAAGTCATCTGAACAAACAGAGCTATGGCTACAAAGCAAGGGGTGGGCAGCGTAGGCAAAACACTTTGAGCTATAGCTAAAGAACTTTTGTGACATATAGAAGATAAATTGGATAAGATGCTTATCTGCAGGCTTTAGTCAAGCCAAAGGCGTTAAGTTTAGATTCGGAATACCTGCCTGACTGACGTTTGATCGGCAGGCTGGGATTTTCTAATGCATAATACTGGTTCAAGTTACCTTTCATACTTTTTTAGAAGAGGCAAAAGTCAACTTTTAAATTCCTGTTATTCAATGCCACGATTATTTTTAGTTCCTTTTAATCAATTATAAACTTTACAGTTATTTAATAACTATTAAAATTGGGACTAGAGTGCATATTTTGATTCAAATTAGAATGTTACAGAATTCTGTTTACGCCGGTCAATCTACCCAATCGGCAATAAACATATTCGTATCTCTTGTCCCGCCATTGAATCTATTAGACGAAAAAACGATTTTTTTACCATCATATGAAAACATCGGAAAAGCATCAAATATCTTGTCATGTGTGATTTTTTTTAGACCTGTACCATCTAGATTTATCATGTAGAGGTTAAACTGGTAGCCTCGCGCTGATTCATGATTGGATGAGAATATCACTTTGTCGCCGCTTGGATGAAAATAGGGTGCCCAGTTGGCTTTTCCCAATTGGGTGATTTGTCTCATGTCACTGCCATCTACATTACATACAAAAAGCTCCATATTTGTTGGCATAACCAATCCTTGAGCCAATAAATCTTTATATTCCTTAATATCAGCTTCTGTTTTAGGTCTTGATGCTCTGAAAATGAGTTTTTTTCCATCAGGAGAGAAAAAAGCTCCGCCATCATAGCCCAATTCATTGGTGATTTGGCGCACATTACTGCCATCTATATTCATTGTGTAAAGTTCTAAATCTCCACTTCTGATGGATGTAAAAACAATTTTGTCCCCTTTGGGTGAGACGGTAGCTTCTGCATCGTAACCAGGCTCATCGGTCAGCTTTTTTAAAATTTTACCCTTAAGGTCAGAGACGTATATATCAAACGAATCGTAAATCGGCCATACGTACTTTCCATCTTCTCTTCTTTCGGGTACGTGCGGGCACGAAGCATTCTCTTCATGAGTGGAAGCATAAACTATGGATTTGTTATCTGGCATGAAGAAACTACAAGTGGTTCGACCCATACCTGTACTTAGCATAGCGGGCGGCCCCGAGCTTCTATGCCACTTTTCGAGGTCAAAGTAATATATTTGATCACACTCTACACCCCATTGTTTATTGGTAGATTGAAACACCAATTTTTTATTATCAAAACTAAAGTAGGCCTCTGCATTATCCCCCCCAAAAGTCAGTTGTTTGACATTTCTTAGATGAACTTCTTCAGGATATTTTAGTGTGTCCAAAACTGGGTTGTACACTGATGAAGTCACAATTT
This sequence comes from Saprospiraceae bacterium, assembly GCA_036782555.1. Lineage (GTDB taxonomy): Bacteria > Bacteroidota > Bacteroidia > Chitinophagales > Saprospiraceae > OLB9. Next base: position 10,123 of record DAIPYV010000082.1, on the reverse strand, counting down.
GTTTCGTTTTACAAGCACTGAAAGCTACCAAAAAAGCCAAAAGAGAAAAATAAATTTTGTACATTTTTACTTATTAAATTAAAAAATCTGTGCAAAAGTAAAGATAAAGGAAGTTAGAAATCTCATAGAAATGTCATATTTTGTGTGGGATAGTTTAAAATGGTATATTTTTCTTTAATTTTGCACTTAATTTTAAAATCAAAAATATGCGTCAATTATTTTACAGCTTCTTTGGGATAGTATTATTTGTAGCTTCTTGCTCGCCAAAACTGAGCTTTCCCATAGAGGAGCCAAGTCAAAATATAGCTTTAGACGTGATTACATTGTCGTCAGATTATATGGAGGGAAGAATGACCGGGTCTGAAGGAGAGGCGCGTGCAGCTGGATATTTAATCAAAAGGTTTAAAGAAATTGGGTTAGAACCTAAAGGGGATAATGGTACATATTTTCAAACATTTAGTCGCAAAGCGAGTAGAAACCCTCATGCTGACGAGGCCACATCTGATGCCCCACTCATTTCGGGTACCAACGTGATAGGCTACATTAATAATAATGCCAATACCACCGTGATTATAGGTGCACACTACGATCATCTGGGGTTCGGCTCTATTAGTTCATTAGCTGGAAGTGGTGATATTCACAATGGGGCCGACGATAATGCGAGTGGTGTGGCGGGTGTACTTTTTTTGGCTGAAAGCATCAAAAAATCTAAAGATTTAAAAAACAATAATTATCTTTTTATTTGTTTTTCAGGAGAAGAATTAGGGCTTTGGGGATCAAATTATTTTGTCAATAATTCAACTTATGATAAAAATAAGTTCAATTATATGATCAATATGGATATGATAGGCCGACTTAAAGATAGAAACTTAGCTATAAGTGGCGTGGGTAGCTCGCCTGTTTTTGAACCCATATTGAATAAAATCACAAAGCCTGAATTCAGCATTAAGAAAACAGCTTCTGGCTTAGGAGGTTCTGATCACTCCTCGTTTTACAATGCGGGTATCCCTGTCTTGTCCTTTTTTACAGGAATGCATTCTGATTATCATAAGCCTTCTGATGACCATGAATTTATCAATTATTCGGGTATGAACGAGGTGCTACACTACATTTATACAGTGATCTGGCACTTAGATAATAAAAAGTCTAAATTTCCATTTACAAAAGCACCTGATGATGCACAGTCACGTATGTCCTTTAATGTGACATTGGGTGTGATGCCAGACTATATGTTTGATGGTAAAGGAATGAAATTAGACGGAGTGCGAGAGGGCAAGCCGGCTGAATCAGCGGGTATGCTAAAAGGCGATATCATTACAAAAATGGGAAATATGGATGTGAAAGACGTACAAGATTATATGAAAACACTTAGCACATTTAATAAAGGTGATACTATTGATGTCATTGTGAATAGAGAAGGCGAGCTTTTGACACTTAAAGTTACGTTTTAAATGGACAGCATTATTTTTAAGGAAAAACAGCGTATGGATAGTTTATGGCCATTACTTATTTTGGCTATAACTCTCGTTGTGAATTGGTTTATTTATTATTACAACCCGAATGAAGATTTATCTCTACTTTATAAATCTGTAATAGCTTCTGCCTTGGCTGCGGCATTTTTAAGTTTGATAAAACTCGAAACAGTCATTACAAAAGATGAAATACGATATAAATTATTTCCCATAAATTTTAGTTGGAATACCATTTATAAAAAAGATATTCATAAGGCCACAGTCTTGAGCGTCAAACCGATAAAAGATTATGGTGGCTGGGGTTACCGACGTGGATTGAAAAGTAAAGCTTATCTAGTCAAAGGAAAGTATGGTATTAGATTAGACCTTGACAATGGCCAGCATATTTTTATTGGTACCCAAAAGCAAGAAGAATTAGAAAGGGTAGTAAACCAACTTGGATTTTAAAAGGTAAAATTTCGTTGTGTTTTTGATTTTATAAAACAAAATTTTATAATTTTACGAAGTTTTTGGTGTGTAACTGATGCTTAATTCAGATTAAAGTTATACTTTTATACTCTAAATAAAACTTTTGTTATGAATGTTTTCAAGGGTATTATCAGTGTTTTTATTTCCTTCTTTTTGGGAATGTCTGCAAATGGACAAAATCACATCATACGTATAGTAGATGCTAAAACTAGCGAACCCCTTATAGGCGTAAATGCCTCTATGGGCCAAAATGGAACTATTTCAGATGCCAATGGTGAGCTAACCATAAGTTTAGAAAAATGGCCATTAAGGATTTCTTTAAGCTATGTGGGCTACGATAATATCAATGTAACAATTAATGAAAGGAATAATCTACCAACGGTGATTGAAATGCGACCATCTACCACGATATTGGATTTGGTTACCGTTACAGGTGCAAAATATGAGCAAAATCTTCAACAAGCTACTGTCTCCGTCGATATCATCAAACCCGATTTACTAAGGAGCGTCAATGCCACCAATTCAGACCAAATACTCAATAAGGTACCTGGTGTACAAGTATTGGACGGACAGCCCAATATACGTGGTGGTGCAGGATATTCCTATGGTGCTGGAAGCAGAGTCATGTTATTGATAGATGACATCCCCGCTTTGCAGCCCGATGCTGGTTTTCCCAATTGGAGTGATATTCCCATCGAAAACCTGGCACAAATAGAAATTCTCAAAGGCGCCGCTTCTACACTTTATGGTTCTGCCGCGCTTAATGGCATTATCAATTTTAGGTCATCCTATGCGACTTCTGAACCCGAAACTAGAATAGCTGCGGGTCTTATGGTCTATGATAAACCGCAAAACCCCAATGACCGATGGTGGGGAGATAAATTAAGATACGAAAGTAATGTGTCTATAGTCCATAAGCAAAAGTTTAATAAATTGGATGTCATAGCCAGTGGTTTTTACACTAAACTCGAAGGATTTAATCAATTTACAAACCATGAACGCGGTAGAGCCAATCTAAACTTAAGGTATAGACTTAAGGACAATTTGGTTTTTCGAATCAATGGTCTGTACAATGGAGGTGTGAGCAATAGTTTTTTTATCTGGGGTGGAAATTCTTCTTCCAATATGGACACTTTCGGATTAAGACAGGCTTTTCCTGGTACAGTTTCTGAGCGCAGTAGCAAAAGGATATATTTGGACCCATCTGTGACTTATAATGATAATTGGGGCGGAAAACACAAGATAATGGCCCGGACCATCTGGGTGGATAATGTCAATGATACTGAACAATCCAATAACTCGGTCAATAACTACACTGAATACCAGTGGATGCGAAATATTGATAAATACGATTTGCACGTAACATCTGGTATAGTCGCTTCCTGGAATAAGACCAATTCTCAGATATTGGGAGATACCACTTTTCATGGTCAAAATCATGCCGCTTATATTCAATTAGATAAAAAAATAGGTGATTATTTGACCCTAAACGGAGGATTGAGATATGAGTATGTGCAGCAAAACAGCCCAGAAATATTCGGTACAGACACCATTCCCAACGGGGTTTCCAAGGATGATGCATTCATAGGGAGATTAGCTTTAAATTATCATCCCAATGATTTCACTTCTATTAGGGCTTCCTTTGGTCAAGGATATCGATATCCTACATTGACAGAGCGATTCGTTACGACGTCGTTCAGTATTTTTAGTATTTTTGCCAATCCGTCACTCTTACCAGAAAAAGGCTGGACTATGGAATTCGGTGTTAAGCAAGGTTTCAAAGCCAGAGGATTTCAAGGTTTTATTGATGCGGCGATATTTAGATCTGACTATCAGGATATGATTGAGTTTACTTTTTTGGGTTTACCCAATATTGGATTTGTACCTCTAAATGTAGGGAATACAACTATATCAGGGTATGAAATTGGAATTACAGGACAATTGTATGCTAGCAAAGTGCCTGTCACAGTTTTCGGTGGTTACACATACATCAATCCCACTTATCGAAATTTTGAAACTTCTGATATTTTGAGAGAAAGTGTTTCCTCTTCTGATACTTCCAATGTATTAAAGTACCGTTCGAGACATCAATTTAAAATGGATGCAGAAGCCAAAATTTGGAAGTTTAGATGGGGTGTTTCAGTACAGTACGCAAGTCATTTTGTCAATATTGACAGAGCTTTTGAGCGGCCTTTAGGATTTTTAGGTCCTCAGGCTGGAGAGATTGACCTTTTTGGTATCAGAACATTTCGGGAGAACAATAATAAAGGCTTTATTTTATTGGATACACGACTGGCCTTCGATTTTGAAAAACTCACCATAAGTCTCCTCTGTAACAATATTTTGAATACGGATTACACTTTGCGTCCTGCACTCTTAGAAGCTCCAAGAACTTTTGGAGTGAGGTTGGATGTTAAGCTTTAATGAATGAAGATATGTCTATGTAGTTCCTAAAAATCTTAGATGGCAATCTCATATGAATCTCCTTTTAGATATTTGGGCAGAGTTGATTTGTTTGTGCTAACAATCTAAGCTATCTAAGATTCATAGCCAAAATGTTTGAGTGTGCGTTCGTCATCTCGCCAACCTTCTTTAATTTTGACATTCAGGTCTAGGAAAGTGTGCATTCCAAAAAACTCTTCTATGGCTTCGCGTGAAGCAATACCTAATTTTTTGATGGCTTCACCACCTTTTCCAATGATAATGGGCTTTTGAGACCTACGTTCTACATAGATATCAGCATAAATTTTAAGTAATGGTTTGTCGTTTTTGGATTCTTCTTTAAATCTAGTAACTACAACTTCAGTGGAGTAGGGCACTTCTTGTTTATATAGATTGAGGATGTTTTCTCTAATGATTTCGGATACAAAAAACCTCTCTGGTTTGTCGGACAATATATCTTTGGGATAGTACGGTGGGCAAATAGGCAACAAAGCCACTATTTTTTCCAGAAGGCTATCAGTATTGACCTTGTTTTGGGCTGAGATAAAAAATATTTCATCAAACTCTACATGTTCCTCCCAAAATTTAGCCACATTATCCGCCTTATCATCTTTGTCGATATCTATTTTATTAATAACTAAAAATTTAGGCGTGTCATGAGCCTTTAGATGATTTATGACAGGCTCTTCTCCCGTATATTTTTCAAAGATATCCGTCATAAAAAGGAGTACATCCGCATCTTCAAAAGATGAATAAGCAAATTTGTTCATAGATTTTTGCATACCATATTGGGGTTGGTCTATGATACCGGGTGTATCAGAAAACACTATTTGGTAGTCATCACTGTTCAATAGACCAAAAATTCTATGCCTTGTGGTTTGAGGTTTACTCGTAATGATAGACATTTTTTCGCCTACCATGGCATTCATAAGCGTCGATTTACCTACATTAGGATTACCTATGATATTGACAAAACCTGATTTGTGTGTGTCCATTATTATGATTTAAAAAAGAAATTTTTGTTTTTTATTGAGATATGCTTCCAATACTTGAAGTATATAATCTGGCTTTTGTGTACGCCAATTTTGATTGTTGAGTTCTGGGCTATATGTCAGATAATAATTTAGACGATATCTATTCATTTCCTCGGCCACATGATCATATACATTGAGTAAGGCCACCCACCCTCTATAGTCTTTAATGTCATCATACCATTCTTCGTAGTAGCAATCGTCATCTCCGTGAAAATTGAGTACATTATCACAAAATATGACAAACTTATCTACATTTTTTTTGGTAAAGAAGTCTATGACATTTTCTTTAAAATACATGATATCATTATTGATAGCGTCATTCCATTCTCCAATGAGTTCTATTAAAGCAAATTTTTTATGGTAGTCCACGTAAAGTATTTTGGCATAAAGTGTTTCTGACCCAAAACTGTCCCATTGTGGATGAATAAAGTAATTATATATTTTGTTGGTAAAGGTAAATTCGTCATAATTTCGTCTGAAAAAAGGGGAATGCTTATCATTTTCAGCAGAATAATGCTCTCGCCATCCCCACCAAGGTTCTATATCATGCATAAAGCTGAGTTAAGGATTTTCATTAAAATAATTTTTACCTGTAATATACAATTGAGTCCATTCTATGTTTTTGGAAAAAGGGTGTTTTCTCTCAGGACAATCCAATCTACATTGATGACACATATTTTCTTTACAGGGTTCACTTTGTACAGAAATGTCCACATCGTCTTCCGTAAGTCGGTTCTTGATAATGACTTTTAGAGCATCTACTTCTTGTTCCGTCTGCGCTAAATTATAGTACCATGGTAAAGCAAAATGCAAATCTATGTGTGCGATATGACCAAATTTTAAGTAGGTAAGCTTATGAATATTAACCCAATTATCTTTTTTGTTTTCAGCCAGCACTTCAGAAAGTTCTAAGAGTTTCTTTTGATCAGCTTCGTCCATTAATCCCTGTACAGTTTGTCTTATCACACCATATCCAGTATAAAGAATAAAACCACCAAACAATATAGCCAAAAAGCTATCTAGCCACAATATTCCCGAGTAGTAATAAATAATTAATCCTCCTACCAAGGCTATAGTAGTGTAAGTATCAGATATAAGGTGCTTTCCTCCAGCTATCAAGGCTATAGAATTTGTGGTTTTACCCACTTTAATACTGTATTTTCCTAATATGAAATTGATAATACCCGTTATAGCGATCAGCATTATACCGATATCCATTTTGGGCAAAACAGGTGGATTGCCTAATCTTGAAAAGGCCTCAATCATAATGATGATTCCAGCAACAATAATTAAAATTCCTTCTACTGATGCCGTTAGTAATTCTATTTTACCGTGTCCATATGGGTGGTCTGCATCTCTAGGTTTGGAGGCATATTGGATGGACTTTAGAGTAATAAACCCGGTGATGACATTTATAGTACTTTCCAATGCATCCGACAGTATGCTTACAGAATCAGTTAGCAAAAATGCAATAACCTTCGCCACAAAGAGTAATACGCCTACAATGAGAATTATCCATTGGGCCTTAATTTTTATCTGCGAAACACTATTTTTAGTAGTCAAAATATAACTTTTGTATCTGTTCGTGTGTTATCCTCTGCAAAAGTAACACCTATATTATGATTTGGAAAATAAAACCTGAACTTAATGCAATAAATAATTTTAATAATAATACTTTGGTCTCACATCTAGGAATCGAAATCATCGAAATAGGTGCAGATTATATCAAGTCAAAAATGCCTGTGGACCATAGAACACGCCAACCTATGGGCCTCCTCCATGGAGGCGCCTCAGCTGTACTGTCTGAGTCTGTAGGAAGTATGGCAAGTTGGCTGGTTGTAGCTGATACTAATAAATCTATAGTAGGCATAGAGATTAATGCTAATCATCTTAAATCCGCTGCTTCGGGGTATGTATTTGGCCTTACGCGTCCAATCAAAATGGGCAAAACGCTTCAGGTGTGGGATACCGAAATATCTAATGAGTCTGGCGAGCTGATATGTGTATCTCGTCTCACAACAATGGTGATGGATAAAAAATAATTACAGATTTAAACTTTGAATAAAAAATTAGTCATCATAGGCTCGGTTTGGCCAGAACCTCAATCTACGGCAGCGGGCAGTAGGATGTTACAGTTGATTTCATTGTTTCGTGGTATGGGGTTTTCGATTTCATTTTTGTGCACATCTCAGAGAACTGAATACTCATCAAATTTAGATAGTTGGGATATTGAGGAAATAGCTATTGACCTCAATTCCGAGACCTTTGATAAGTTGATACATATCATTGACCCTAGCATAGTCATGTTTGATCGGTTCATGATAGAGGAACAATTTGGGTGGAGAGTCATAGAAAACTGTCCTAATGCCATACGTATTCTAGATACAGAAGACCTTCATTTTTTACGTAAAGCTCGACAAATATCTTATAACCAAAGCAGAACACTAAAGTATGAGGACTACATTAATGAAATATTTTTGCGTGAGATGGCATCCATATATCGATGTGATTTAAGTATAATCATTTCAGAGTACGAGTATAGCTTACTGACCGAGACATTTGCGGTAGATAAATCTATACTATTTTACCTTCCTTTTATTGTTGACTCAGAAGTAAAATCTTCAAATGTCACTTTTGAAACAAGACAAAATTTTATAAGCATTGGTAATTTTTTACATGAACCCAATTGGCAAACAGTACTGATTTTAAATAAGTTATGGCCATCGATTAAAACTGAATTACCGATGGCCGAATTACATATTTATGGTGCTTATACACCACCCAAAGCTTATCAACTCCATAATGAAAAACAAGGTTTCGTCATCAAAGGACGTGCTGAAAATGTAAGAGACGTTATGACTCAGTATCGTGTTTTATTATCTCCCATACCATTTGGTGCGGGTCTAAAAGGCAAACTATTAGAGAGTATGCTATATGGATTGCCCAATGTCACTACGGCAATAGGAGCTGAAGGAATGACTTATGACGACATATGGAATGGTAGCATATGTGAGCTACCTGATTTTGCTAAACAGTCAGTAAATTTGTATTCCCATCAAGAAATGTGGAACAAAGCCCCAAAAAATGGATATATAATTCTAAAAAATAAATTTAGTAAAGACTTATTTGCTAACAACTTTGCAGAAAGTCTTGATTATCTTATGTCCAATCTTACAAAACATCGATTGCAACACTTTTTAGGGCAGATACTTTTGCAAGAGGCATTCATGAGTAAAAAATATATGAGTAAATGGATAGAAGAAAAAAATAAGGGTTGATTTTTTGACTCAAAGTTATGTTATCTCACTCTTGAAGTTTGGGTTTAATCCTACTTATTACTTGATGCGTGAACTAACCGGACAATATAAAACATTAAAAGCCCAAGCGGACCAAACATAAAAGTAAATGGTAAACAAAGACTGTACTTCCATCGCGCAATACCTATTCTAACAGCATCTTTAACAATATGAATGCCTACAAACATGTCAAAAACAAGGTAGTGTAACCAACCCGCAGTGACCATTTCGTCTTTTAAAAATAGACCCTTAACATTTTGTAAAGTCGAAAAGCTGTCTGGCTCAAATTCAGATAGGGTAGGTACCACTAAAAAAACATAGGTAATCGCTAGTAAGGTGATTATTCCATATTGTAGTACAAGCAAAACATATTTTTTGGGATGAAAAAATATTAACACTATCCAGCTAAAGAACGCTAGAGAATTGGCTATTTGAAAGATTGTATCCATTTTAAATCTATTTATTTATATAAGAAAGTCAAAGTTGGTCTACATTGTTTTGGTTTGCTTAACTTCTTTTTCTAGATAAGGTTTTAAGCAGAAGCTATTGTTTATCCAATATGACTTAAACTATTTATAAATCTATAAGTTATAAATGTGTATTCAATGCGAACTAATGAAAATTATTGGTTTAATGATATATCAGCGGAAAAAAAATATGAGTAAGTTGGCCTTCTTATTCACTATTTTAGTTTTTTCGATGAGCTGCCAAAAATCAAAGGACTTCAGCGATATCCCATATTTAGAGTTTAGAAGCTTTTCCAAGATGCAAATGCGTCAAGGCTCTGTCAATCAAGATTCTGTAATATTGACTTTATATTTTACGGATGGAGATGGAGATTTTGGAACAGAATCCCGAGATGCTGATCTTAATATTTTTATGAAAGACCTACGCACAGGTAATGAGTTTCGTAGCTTCAAATCGCCTTTTATCCCATTAGATGGTGTCGGTCGAAGTATTTCAGGTACCATTCGTCTCAAGATATTTACAACATGTTGTATTTTTCCACCAGATTTGGGTGTGTTCCCATGCGAAAGAACACCACAAGTACCAACAAATAGCCTGCCATTAGAAATTTTTATTAGAGACAGAGCGGGCAATGACTCGAATATAGTAAAACTAGACCCACTTACTTTACTCTGCCAATAAACTATCCAAAAACATTATGAAAAAGCCTTCATGACTATGCTCATGAAGGCTCTAAAAGTGATTTTATTAAAGCTTTGGCTCCCTTCCAATCATCATACATTTAAGTATTCAAGGGAATATTAATTTTATATTAGATTTTTGTGATGCTCTGGCAAATATTAATTGCCTCCTCTATAGCATTATCATCTCCATCTAAAAACGAAATGATGACAAAGAAATTTGTTGCAGATTCTGGATCAATTACGCCCATCAAGAAAATTTT
>DAIPYV010000081.1:10840-15061 GCA_036782555.1 Saprospiraceae bacterium | reverse complement strand
TTGAGCCTGCTATAGAAGGTATCACTCCAGCGGTTATTTTTGGAAAATCAGATGCTTCTGAAAATAATGATAATTCAGGTACACTTAAGTATTTGAGAGTAGAATTTGCTGGTATCGAATTGACACCCAACAATGAAACGAATTCTATTACTATGGGTGGTGTTGGTGCTGGTACTATAATGGAATATTGTCAGGTGACTTTCGGGGGTGATGATGGTTTCGAATGGTTTGGAGGTAATGTAAATGGTAAGTATTTCATTGCTGTAGGATCATGGGACGACTGTTATGATGTGGATTTCGGATATTCTGGAAACGTACAGTATGGTCTATCAGTAAGATATCCTTCTTTTGCTGACCAATCTGGTTCAAATGCTTTCGAATGTGATAACGGTCCTAATGACAATGATGTAGAACCATATACAACAGGAACATTTTCTAATTTCACTTGTATAGGACATAGAGGCCCAACTGGTAACGGCGCGAGCGCAAACTATCAGCATGCCTTAGATTTGAGAAGAAGAACAGCTGTACGAATAGTCAATTCTGTCTTTATAGGATGGAGTAGAGGTGTAAGATTTAATCAACCATCTGTATTGGGACAATATCAATCAGGAAGGGGTTTACTATACAATAACGTATTAGTAACGCCATCAGGATCTAATCAGTTTTTAGGAGGAACAGGAGTTATGCCTGGTGATGTAGCAGCTTATTGGAACGAAGGAAACACGACTATTTCTGAGAATGCTACAGATGCTAATGTAGCTGCACTAGGTTTAAGAAATGACTTTTTCTTCGGTAGCAGAGATAATAGAAGTTATAGTTCCAATCCTGATTTTAGGCTAGCTGCGGGTACCCTAAATACGGCTTCTAAATTTGATAGACCTCAGTTTGATGAAGCGGGTAGAAGAGCATTTTTTCAAAACGCTGCTTTTATTGGAGCTTTTGGCCCAAGCGAAGATTGGACTGATGGATGGGCAGAGTTCAACCCAATTATGAAAGAATATTAATTTTTCTTATAAGTTATATTTTAAATGGTGATTACTAAGGTAGTCACCATTTTTTTAATTTTATATAAAAGCGTTATTTATGTTTAGATTATTTATCATATCTTTTTCTGTGTTTTTGATTTTATCGTCATGTAAACAAGATTCAAAAGTTGTACTGATTGAGGCTCATGAGACCATAAGTTCTGATAGTATTGAACTCTTTAAATATAAAATAATACGCTATTTAGGCAAGCTACCTGGCAAAGCGGACCACACTACTAAGTTTGATACTATGTTCAATAACCATTATGAATCACTTGCACGACAACACGATCTTATTTATTACATTCCCAACAAAAATAATAAAAACACTATAAATTTTTTAATAACACGAATAGCTCCTAGTCTCTATAAAAAGAAAGTCGCTATAGGCGGTGAGGTACGTTTTGATGATTCGGGAGAGGTGGTTTTTTATAAAGAAGAATTTAGAACCTGGAAGATGCTCATACCCGAGTTGAAAGAAAAATATGATCTTTTGTTCACGATGTATTTGCAAGGCAATGATCTTACTCCATATTATACAGAAAACAGTAATGGTGAGGAATATATTGAATTTCCTAATGAGCATGTATCTTTTGACACAGAGCAGCGGAGGTGGGTTTCAGATTTAGATGACCCGTTGGAGCCGTATTATCAACTTAAAAGATAGTATCAACTAAGATACAACTAAAAATCTTATTTCACAGGGTTTGATAAGATGCTTATAATCAGGAATAACCCAAAGTTTACATTAAGTTAATATTGCCTTAACATTAGATATTTACCTTTGTGTAAAATTTAACAAATAAATGTTATCTAAATTATTCAGCGCTATACTTATAAATGTTCTACTGTTAATACCTCTTATATTGGTATCCCAGACAAATGCCACTAATTTACAAATATCAGGTGTGGTTTATGACGCCAAAGATGGACAGCCTCTTACAAGTGTCACTATAGTTATAAAAGGCAATGACAAGTATGATTTTTCGGGAATGGATGGTAGCTTTAAGTTTAAAAACCTTGATAAAGGCACTTATGAGCTAGAGTTCACTTATCTGGGATATACTACACACCTTGAGACAGTTAATTTAAATGATAATATTAATTTGACTATAAACTTATCCGAAGAATCTCAACTGTTGGAAAGTGTATTGATTACCAGTGCACGAGACTTCAGTTCAGATGCTAGCGCGAGGTCGGACGAGAGAAAAGCAGATAATGTTATCAATATCTTATCCGCAAGATCTATAGATCTTTCTCCAGATCTTACAGTAGCCAATATAATGCAACGGGTTTCAGGGGTGTCATTGGAAAGAAACAATAATGGTGACGGCCAATATGCCATTGTAAGAGGTATGGATAAACGGTATAACTATACCTTAGTAAATGGAATCAAAATACCTAGTCCTGATGCTAAAAACCGATATGTGCCTTTAGATATTTTTCCATCTGATCTATTAGATAGATTAGTGGTCAGTAAATCTTTGCTGCCCAATATGGAAGGTGATGCCATTGGAGGTGTGATTGATATGCGAATGAAAGATGCCCCAGCTCGTTTTTCAGTAAGCCTGAACACAGGAATAGGCTACAATATGCTGAACCAACAGAGACCTTTCAGGACATTTGACAGGTCAGCCGTAAATACTCAATCTCCAAATAGAGCAAACGGGCAAGGATATCGTGCAAAATTAGAAGATTTTCCTTACAATAATTTGAATTTTAGTGATGTTAACAATCCTGTAAATCAATTCTATTCTTTTTCAGTAGGAAATAGGTTCTTGAAAAACAAATTAGGGTGGATACTTGCAGCAAGTCATCAAAACACATTTAGAGGTGCCAACAGTTTGTTTATGTCCACTTTTGTAGATCAAGAGGACAATAATCCTTACTATGAAATCATGCAGCTTCGAGAGTTTTCGACTGAACAAAAAAGAACAGGAGTGCATACTAAACTCGATTTCAAACCCAATGCATCCAACAAGATAAATCTTTATTTAGCTTACATGGACTTGCAAGAAATGGAGGTCAGAACTCGTGTTGACACTATCTTGAAAATCGGAAGAGGTCAAGGTCCTGGGACAGGTCGAGTAGAATTAAGAGAAAGATCCAGACAAAGACTACAGAAAATATTCAACACTACATTGCAGGGAGAACATTCTCTTTCAGAAAAACTGAATGTGGATTGGTCGTTGGTTTACTCATTTGCTAAAAATGATGACCCAGACATGGGGGAGCTTCAATGGCTTACAGGCATCGTACGTAATCCTGAAGGAACATTAATAAACGAACCTATTCTTTATAATAGGGATTTCAATAGACGATGGTCCAATAACAGTGATACGGATATCGCATCCTATTTAAATATAGGATATTTACAAAACATATTCGGGACAGACGTCAACTTCACATTTGGTGGATTATTCAGGAATAAAGAACGTACAAATGTTTTTGATTCATATTTGTTTCGTACAGCACCCATCACCCAAGTATGGAGTGGGGATGTCAATGATTATACATTTACTTTATTTAATAATATCGGAACACCTACTGACCCTTTGAATTATGAATGTACTGAAAATGTAGCTGCCGCTTACGCTATGTTCCGTTTTCAGATAAATAAGACACAAATCATGGGGGGAATAAGAAATGAAACGACTTGGTTTTCATGGGTGACCAATTCGCCGCCGCAGGTAAAGGGTAGAGTGGGTGACATTCAATATAATGATTTTCTTCCTAGTTTGCATATAAAATATATGCCAACAAACAAAACAAACATTAGAGCTTCATACTTTTCATCATTGAGTCGCCCCAACTTTTTTGAAGTCATACCTTACGATATCAACGAAGAAGATTTTAGAGAACGGGGCAACCCTGATCTTAATAGAACTCGAGCCAATAACCTTGACCTCAGATATGAATATTTTCCTTCCACTTTTGATCAGTTTTTAGTAGGATTATTTTATAAAAGAATTATTGACCCCATAGAATCTGCACTTTTGATACAAGGTCAAACTATTTTTTTACAACCCAATAATTTTGGTACAGCAACAAATTGGGGCGTTGAAATGGATGTCACTAAATATTACAAAAACGTTGGGTTGCGGGCATTTTATACATTTACAGCTTCTCAAATTTCTACAACTAAAATTGTCCGTTTTAGAGATGATCAAGGGAATTTGACTTCAAGAAATGA
>DAIPYV010000081.1:0-10740 GCA_036782555.1 Saprospiraceae bacterium | reverse complement strand
GATGCCATGACTGACCTAATGGGTGAGATGAGAGGTACTCTAAAATCAGGCAGAACTTACACACTTAAAGGAGATTTGATTATACCTGAAAACCAAGAGATCATCATTGAACCAGGAGTTACGGTGATTGCAGGAAAAGATGCTGGAGGTATCGGGTATGAAATTACAGTTAAAGGATCACTTATTGCAGAAGGTACAGCCGCTAAGCCTATTTTGATGACTGTTCCGGCTGATCAACGCACAAGAGCAAACGTGTTTGCTGGATTGTGGGGTGGTATTCAGTGTGATGAAACAGCTAAATTGGTTTTACTAAGATGGGTACGCTTGGAGTATCTTGGAGACCAAGGTGGACCGGGCACACCGAGAGCAGGTAAAATTCGTTATGGTCTTTGGACACAAAGCTCCAACACAGAATTAATCCTAGAAGATAGCTGGATTTACGGATGTAAAGATGATGTTTACCGTCCAAATGGTGCCAAAATTAACTTAGTGAGAAACACTTTCCAATTTTGTGGCGAAAATGGAGGAGACGGATTGAACGTAAAATCTGGAACTGTTGGTAATATTGCGTACAACCTATTCATAGGAGGAGCTACCAATGCTTTTAAGCCTTCTAATGAGGGAGCAGGTGTGGTTCAAACCAATATTATGGTGTACAACAATACCGTATTAAACTCAGGATGGAGAAGACCAGGTATGAGCCGTGGTGCCAATATTAACTTTGAAGTTGGTGCAAGAGGAGGCGCTTATAATAATATTATAGTTAACTGCAAAAGAGGTATTCGTGTACTAGCTGACGCAGATATTCAAAATGTTAAAGTTGACAATAATCTTTATTATGCGACACATCAGCAAATGGCTGAGCAGTTTATCCCAACAGACGCGGTTGAGTCCACAATGCAAACTATGGGACCTAATAATATCTTTGGAGCCGTCGGTGAAAACAATCCTTTGTTTGTAAATTATGGTATTGATGCTTTTGCTTATGATGCTTATGAAGCAGGTGAAAATCAACCTGACAATATGAATACTATTGATACCTATAACTTTAGACTTCAACCAAATTCACCTGCAAAAGGTAAAGGTACAACTGCATTTAACACAGTAAGTGTAAATTGGCAATATGCTACAGGTCAAAGAGCACCTAGTATCATGACACCAAACGTAGATTTAGGATGTTACCCAACAAGTGGAGCAGGTAATAATCACAATTAATTAATTTAATTATATATTTTAAGGGGTAAATCAATTTCTTTAAGAATGGGTTTACCCCTTTTATTTTTTAATTATGATCATGATTTTAAAGTTTAATTTATTTCTTTTGATTTTCGTTTTTTATACATGTACCACAGAAAATGTGGAGACAGAAATAAATGGGGAAGAATTTGTTAGATTTGAGTATAATTTACAAGAACTTGAAGTTTCTAGTCAGTATTATGGCCCTGACGATCGAGGTGTCATCGAAAATTCAGATATGATAGATGAAGCGTCAGGAATGGTTTCATGTCGATCCAATACAAATGTTTTGTGGGTTCATAACGATAGTGGTAATGCCGCGCACTTACATGCTGTAGGTATAAACGGTGAAAATCTAGGTTTCTTTTGGGTAAGAGGTACAGGAAATAGAGACTGGGAAGATATGTGTATAGGTCCAGGTCCCAAAGATGGTCTTTCTTATATCTATATAGGAGATATAGGAGATAATGATGCACAATATAAAGAAATCATTATCAATAGGTTTCCAGAACCCAATATGGAAGGAGTGGAAACTTATTCAGTAAGGGATATTCCTTCCGAGCAGGTAGAGCGCTTCATTTTTACGTATCCAGATGGACCAAGAGATGCAGAAACTTTAATGATAGATCCATGGACAAAGGACTTATATATTGTTACTAAGAGAGAAGCTAGATCTTCTTTGTATATAGCCAAATATCCTTATGAAGCTGGAAAAATTAATACATTAAAAAAAATAGGAGAATTTCCATTCAATAGAGCTTTGGCCGGTGAAATAAGTTCAGATGGTAAAAATATCGTTATCAAAACAGATAGGAGATTATACTATTGGACAAGAAGTCACAACGAATCAGTTATAGAGGCTCTTAAAAAACAACCTATACTTCTACCTTATTTTGTAGAACCACAAGGTGAGTCATTTGCTTGGTCTGCAAATAGTGAAAATTACTTTACATTAAGTGAACAATCCGGGACAGTATTACCAAGATTATATGTTTATTCAAAATATAAATGATTAAAATGTAAAAAATACCTCAGATAAAGAAATGCAATAAAACTAGTATTAAGTATTAGAAAATCTCACTCTATCAACCGTCAATGAGTCATCTATGCCAACTGAAATATAGGCCTTTATTCCATGATTAAAATGTACAATTCTACTTTGGACAATTACATTAAAAACCAACAATCAGGATTTTCAAAAAGCGTTCAAAAATATTTTCACTTCCATCCAAAACCCCTCCAAACTCAACATTTGGTCCAATCAATATTATTACGATTTGGTCCGGATGATAAAGGTGGTGTAGTCTTTACGCCACTTTCTCTTTTTGGGGATTATATAACCAAAATAAGCCACCGATACCTACTATTACAAATAAAACGGAGATATATTGAGCTTGACTCCAATTCAGTCCCAAGAAGTCATACCTATCATTAACTCTAATAATTTCTATAAGGAATCTTTCGATACCGTTGACAATCATATAAATGAAAAAAATTGTGCCGGGGATTCTAAATTTATGCTTATTGAGCCATAGAATACCCGCTGCCAAGAGACCGAAAACAGTTTCATAAATAGGCGTAGGGTAAACACCTGGATTCAGCTCATGACAATATCTCATACCACAAGCGGCTTTACAACTATCTTCTACAGATAGGCCAGTGATACGAGAGGAGTTAAATATTTCGGCATTGCATTGGGATAAAAGCACTCCATCATTATTGACATTATTGGGATAGTGGTATGACCATAACCAATCTGGTAAAAACCACCAATCTGGCATAGTACCAGCTACGATACCCCAGTCACCATCACCCGATAGTTGGCAGCCTATTCTTCCTACAGCATAGCCTAATAAGATTCCCATACCGCCAATGTCCATCATATAGATAGGTTTGATTCCTATACGATTGACATACCAATACACTGCAAAAAATGCCACAATAAGACCACCATAAACATTGAGACCTGAGCCAGACATCAACGCTCCTAACGGATCTCGTAAAAACCCGCCCATATCTTCAAATACAGAAAAAAGTTTACTGCCCAAAACACCAGAGATACCAGCTATAATAATGATATCATTAGTTTTGGTAGAGGGATAGAGTAGTGTTTCTGAAACTTGAGTCGTCGTTTTAGACTGGCTATTTTTCCAAAAATAATACCCAGCTGCTAAGGCTCCAACAAAAATACCTATAGGCCACTGACCTACTTTAGACAAAATAAATGAAGCCGGATCGCCTTTAAAAGCATCAAAATTACTAATGATGATAGGAAGTTTAGCGGCGATCACGGTCAAAAAAAGGCTATTGATAACTATATCCTGAGTAGGTATTTTATCGGATAAAATACTTTTGATTTTTTGAGGAGATATTAGACCTAGTCCCTCTAATCGTCTCAACTCAGACCTCAATAAAATACCACAACACAATAAGGCCATGACCAACATGAAGCCAAAAGTCTTAAAAATGGATGTCCAATTGTCAACTTCAGTCCCTAATAGGTCATGAAAAAAATAGGATAAGTCAGGCCACATAAGATAAAATTTTTCACAAAAGTAAAATTATTTATCGGTATTATGGTAATTAACAAGTAATTGTCACTTAAAATTTCCTGTATCATGTATAAACTCGGCGTTTAGAGATAATCTATAGGATATGTTATTTTGAGTCAATTTGGCCCAAAACGGATGTTTTTTAAGTATCAAAGCCAAAACGGAATAGGTAAAATATTTTATAATTAGATATTATCCTTGTAATATTGTTAAAACTTAGTATTTATTTCCGTAAGTTTGTGGTAAAATAGTACTAAATATACATGCCAGACAGGAGCCAACCACCCACTATACAAGATCTAAAATCAGTTTATTTACCACCCATTGAAACCTATACATTGCCTAATGGTATTCAGGTATGTGAAATCAATGCGGGCAGTCAGGATATATTAAGAATAGATATAGTGCACAAAGCAGGTAGAAGTGTCGAAAATCATAAAATCGCAGCTAGAGCTACAGCTTCTCTTCTCAAAGATGGGTGTGGTAATATGAGTTCTGATGCCTTCTCCGAGGAGATAGATTACTATGGTGCGGGTATTAAGGCAGCATCTAATATGGATTTTTCTTATTCTACTTTGTACACCATTTCAAAGCATGCACTAGAATTATTGCCATTAATGCATCAGATGTATGCTCAGCCTCTTTTTCAAATTGAAGAGATAGAAAAGTTTAAGCAACAAAACATCCAAAAACATCGCGAAGAATTATCTAAAAACGAAGTGCTAACTTTCAGACATTTTACTGAGGAGGTTTTCGGGAAAGATACACCGTATGGTTATAACAGTACAGAGGAGGTTTACAAAAATATCAATCGTGAAATGTTAGTCGAACATTACAATGATTTTTATGGCACCGATAATTGTAATATATTCGTAAGCGGCAGGATAAATGACAACATTAGGAATACAATAGCTACTCTATTTGGGCACACGAGTAAAGCCTCAGTAAAAGTAGATTATAAAAAGCAAGAACATGAAAAAGCTGGAAAAAAAATACATTTTCCGAGCAAAAATAAACATCAAAGCGCATTAAAATTGGGTTTTGGTTTATTTGATAGGTTACATGAAGACAATGCGGGATTTTTTGTATTGAATACCATTTTCGGAGGGTATTTTGGTTCAAGACTTATGATGAATATCAGGGAGGACAAAGGCTATACTTACGATATCGCCAGCCTTATGGACCAGATGCTATATGATGGTTGTTTCTATATCGATACAGAAGCGGATCCGGAGTATATGTCTCCAATTTTAAAGGAGATTTATAAGGAAATGGATATTTTGAAAAATGAAAAAGTAAAACCACAAGAACTCAAAATGGTAAAGAACTATCTGATGGGTAATTTTATGAACATGCTCGATGGACCGATTAATACAGCATCAGTGGCCAAAACCATGATTTTAACGGGACAGAAGCCAGATGATTTCCAATTATTTGTCAAAAAGGTTTTGGATACCAATCCGGAACAAATTATGGGATTAGCTCAAAAATATTTTAATCCTGACCACTTTATTGAGGTCATGGTCACGCCTGATGGCAGATGAGATTCTAAATACTAGACGATGTAAATATCCGTTCGAAAAGCACAAAATTTTCTGGCAATTCTACCTGGTATTTATCTCTGAATACAAAATACATCGTGATGTGAATGGCTAAAAAATGCACCTCATTAAGACCTATTTGTTTAGTGATGCTATCTTGGGTCATACCACTGATGCGTTCTATGATGGGCCAAGTGTCCTGCGCCATTTCAGGAAAATGTGTTGACTTGTGCACGGCGACAATACATTCTGCGTAAGCGTAATAGGCTATATTAAAATACTTATTTGGATGTAGCACTGCATTGGTCAATTGCTCCAATGAAAGGATGATCACCCCATCTTCGGTATCTGTCTCTACATTGTGGAGATAAGGGTGTCTTGGACTGGGAAACGGGTGTTTGTACAAAAAAACTCTATCTATATCACCAATTAAGTAGTCTTTTTGGTGCAAGGTCATAAACAGGCCATGGGCAGCTACCATACATTTGATATCTTCTGGTACATCCCTTTGTTCTGAACCTACAGATTTAAATAGCCGACCATCGAGGTAAAGGATCATTCTATACTCAAAAATGTTCCTGTCTTGATCGTTCAGTGTCTTGTAGTAGGGAAAATAATTTTGAAGCCAGTCTTTAAGTCGGTCATCTAAGGGAATGGGATACATGGATAGCCACCAATGGTCTAATGGGCCATGAAAGACATACACTGTTACCAAAAGGACGACAGGGAAAAAAATCCAAGCTGAAATGTTGCCTTCGAAGCTATAATTCGTATAAGCTATGGCCACAGCCATTAATGCTAATGGAAGTCCTAAAACCTTAGAAAAAGAGTGTATGCGCATAGATACTAAATTTTGCTTCTAGTTAGATAACGGATTTAAATTGGGTTGCATTGTTTATTGTCTCTTATAGTTTCACACAGAAACATTGACTTCTTTTTTGTTTTTTTCCAAAATGTACATGCGTCCTATCAATGTCATGACTATAACAGCGCCTCCAAGAATAGCCCAATACCCCGGAAACTCGCCATACCCAATAAACACCCAAACTGGATTTAATACAGGTTCGAGCATGGCTATAAGTGAGCTTTCAAGGGCTGGAAGATATTTTTGGCCGTAAACAAATAATGCATACCCTAGTCCAATTTGGCCAAAGCCCATTATCATCAAATAATTATTTTCCATAAACGTAGGCCAAGGGGTATTAAAAAACCAAGGAATGGTCACCAAACACACCAGTATATTACCTAGAAATACGGCACCAGGCTGGTATTCGGCTCTATTCATTTTCTGTGAAATAAGGAGTCCAGCTAGCATAAAACCACTTATTAAAGCTAATAGGATACCCAGATTATTGTCGGGCGCAGAAAACTGTTCCACAAAAAACAATAGCATACCTATAAAGGTCAGGATAACTGTGATAATATTTATTTTGGTCAATCGCGTTTTGACGAGATAGGGCTCTAATAATAAAACAATAGCTGGCGCTGTGTACTGTAGGAAGATAGCATTGGCTGCTGTTGTCAATTTTGTAGCATTGACAAAGAGGATTAGTAACGCCGCATAAAACCCAGCGGAAATCCATGAAAGGCGATTGATTAGCCAAAGTTTTTTTCGAAAGATCATCAAAAAAATGATGGCCGCATAAAAACTTCTATAAAAAAGTATAGTCAATGCTCCTTGTGGCAATATCTTAATGAAAAGACCACCTACGCTCCATAAAATAGCGGCTCCTAAAGTGGCTAGTAGAGCCCATTTTTGAGTGTTTTCCCCAATACTCATCTTTCTCGCTATCTTTTATTAGAAAGCACCAGAAAATTGTTTCAAAAAGCGTGTATCATTCTCAAAAAGAGAGCGAATATCTGTGATTTTGTATTGGAGCATGGCTTGTCTCTCTATACCCATCCCGAAAGCAAACCCTGAATACTCTTCTGGATCTATACCGCAATTGGCGAGAACATTGGGGTCAACCATACCACAACCCAAAATTTCTAACCAGCCGGTTCCTTTGGTAATGCGGTAGTCGTCTTCATTTTTGAGACCCCAATAGACATCCATCTCTGCACTGGGCTCTGTAAATGGAAAAAAACTAGGTCTAAGTCTTATCTCCGCTTCTGGCCCATACATTTCTCTTGCAAAATAAAGTAAGGTCTGTTTCATATCTGCAAAAGACACGTTTTTGTCTATATAAAGACCCTCAACTTGGTGAAACTGACAGTGCGACCGCGATGAAATAGTTTCATTTCTATAGACTCTTCCTGGTGCAATAATCCGAATGGGCGGCTTTTGAGACGTCATGATACGGGCCTGAACAGACGACGTATGTGTCCTCAAAAGCATAGAATGGCTATCCTTAAGATAAAAAGTGTCTTGCATATCTCTAGCTGGATGATCCTCCGGTGTATTCATAGCGGTAAAATTATGCCAGTCATTCTCTATTTCTCTGTCTTCGGCTATCGTAAAACCTATCCTTTCAAAAATATGGATAATTTTATTCAACACTATGGATACAGGGTGCCTAGACCCTAAGGAAAGGGGCTCAACCGGTGCAGTCAAATCAATATCTATTATTACAGAACCTTGCGTTTGAGTCTCAAGCTCAGCTTTAAAGTTAGTGTATTTTAGCTCAGCTGCATTTTTTACATCATTGAGTAATTGGCCAAACTCTTTTTTTCTATCATTTTCTACATTCTTTATTTCGCCAAATAGTGGTTTAATGATGTTTTTGGAACCTACATATTTGATTCTGAATGACTCCAAAGCCTCCGGACTGTCTATTTTTTCTTGTTCAATCTCTTTGAATACATCTTGTACTCTTGCGAAAATCTCCTCTGACATAGTCATGTTTTTTATTATTGAGGCACAAATTTATAAAATACTTATCAATTGTATGCTATACTGGAGTGATATCTAATCTTTGATAAGATTCTTTTATTTTCATATAGTTGGGTATCGTTTCCAGTATAACTTGATTTACAGCCCGGATGATAGCCATTTTGGCCGAAAACTTATGATGTATCATGCTAACCTCGCGCACTGGCGTAGGCTCTTGAAATGACACCACTCTTTGTTTTCGCTCCGTATTCAGGTGCCAAGTAGCTAACTCGGGCAATATCGTCATACCTCCATAGGCATCAGTGATATTAACAAGAGACTCTATACTGCCCGCATTGTATGTTACGTGAGGATTTTCTTTGTTTTTGAGTTCGCAGATTCTTATCATTTGGTGTCTCATACAGTGGCCTTCTTCAAGTAACCATAGATTTTTGAAATCAATATCCTCCGGTATGACATAGCTTTTATCAATTTTGGGATTGGCATATAGAAAAAACTCTTCAAAAAAGAGGGGTTCATTGAGGAGTGATTTTTCTTGAATGGGTGTAACTAGTAATCCAGCATCTATCTCTGATGTTTTTAATTTATGAATGATGGCTGCTGTGGGCTGTTCCTCTATAATAAGATGTATGTCTGGCTGGGCTTTTTCTAAAGTTTTTAGAAATAAAGGCACAAAATAAGGTGCCAATGTTGGTATGATACTGAGCCTTAAGGTGCCAGAAAGTTTATTGGATAAAAGATCCGATGCAGTTTTTTCCAATATAGCATATTCTTCAATGATTTTCAGAGACTGATGAGCAATGATGGCACCTTTTTCTGTCAAGGAAATAGGATTGCTCGTTCTATTGATAAGGATAATCCCTAAATCATCTTCCATTTTTTTTATAGCCATGCTCAATGCAGGCTGTGAGACATTGCATTGTGAAGCAGCTGTACTGTAGCTCTTTGTTTCGGAGAGAGCTAAGAGATATTTAAGTTGAGCTATTTGTATATTCATAAGTAAATCTTATTGAGGCCACTAACAATAACTTTTGCATTTATGTTTATACTGTATGCATTCTATTATAAAATATTGTATAAAAAGCGAACATGACCTTTATAAGAACTTATTATAACGATTATTTTCTTTATTATACGAACAAAGATTGCATGCAGTGTGTTAGGATTACCAAAAGTCGTCATGCCTACCCTACAAAAACTTTTTATTTATCCCATCAAATCTCTAGGAGGAATTGAACAGAACAAAGCTTTGGCACTAAAAGCGGGTTTTGAAAATGACAGGCGGTGGATGCTCGTCGATGATCAAAATATGTTTATAACACAACGAGATATACGCGAACTCACTCAGTTTGTACCTTCTATTCAGGATAATGTAATTTCAGTCAGATATCAAAATGAAACCATAGAATGGGAGATAGTCCGTACAGAAAAGGAAACGATTAATACAAAAGTATGGGATGATGCTGCTATAACGGTAGGTGTGGACACGAGAATAGATACTTGGTTTAGTGATATGCTGGAGCGTAAAGTTAGATTGGTAAAACTTAAGGATGACAAGTCAAGGACTCACATCAACAGTAATGGCGGGCAACGTCTTCAGGTCAGTCTAGCCGATGGCTATCCCTATCTGATAGTTAGTGAAGAAAGTATCGAACTTTTGAATAAGGCTTTAGAGTTACCAGTGAGTCTTATGCATTTTAGACCAAATATTGTCGTAGAAGCTCAAGTACCTCATGAAGAAGATTTATGGACTGAACTGAGGACTCCGCACACTACCTTTGTGAACGTCAAACCTTGTGCACGCTGTCAGGTCATCAATATTGACCCCAAAACAGGTCTAATTTCTAAAGAGCCTTCAAAAACCTTGTCAACGTACAGAAAACAAGGGAATAAAATTTTGTTTGGTAGTCTATACAAGTGTACAAAGCAAGGGGTATTAGAAGTTGGAGACGAATTTTATATTGGAGCTGAAAATGTTATATAAAGATTACTGACGAAAAATATCAAAGCCAATCAAAACAAAATGAAATAAGTGTTCTCTTATGTTACTATTTGAGATTGATTATATTGTAAGTTTTAATGTATTCTTTTATATTCTCAAATCCGCTTTAACTCCTCTGCTGCTCCAGTTTGTCTATTTCTAGAAGATTTTAGTTTCTGACTTCCAAAAGTATTGGACCATGAAAGCATAAATGTGCGCTCTGACGATAACGGCAGATAATGGTAAAGAGTTTGCATATCATGAGAAAGTAAATGAGGCACTAAACATCGATTTTTATTTTGCTGACCCTTATTCGCCGTGGCAGAGAGGCGCTAATGAAAATCTAAACGGCCTCATTAGAAATTATTACCCCAAAAAACAAATTTTGAACCACTTACAAAAACTGATGTTGAATTTGTTGAACATCAATTGAACAATAGACCAAGAAAAAGATTGGGGTTTTTAACTCCAAGTAACGTCATTATTTTTTTAACACAAAAAGTTGCATTTAAGACTTGAATTCAGCTTCGATTAAAAACACTATTTTTTTGAATACTTATCATTCAAGTATTTAGAATTATGAAAGCAAAATTTGCC
>DAIPYV010000080.1:0-15338 GCA_036782555.1 Saprospiraceae bacterium | reverse complement strand
GCAAATATAAGAGAAAAAATATTTTCGATGCTAAAAACAATATAATAATTTCAAATGGCTGGAGTGTTTTGGGCTTGAGGTCTGATATTCAAGCAAAAAGAGTACTTATTTCATATTAATAACTTTGGTTTTCTTTAAGAAGTGGAATTGTGTACCCCATCATATAGAGCCAAAAAAAGCCGCCTATTAAAACAAATAAGCGGCTTTTTTTATCATAAATGATAGACTGTCTCTTACAAATGAGACTTTACCAGGTCTTTAATTTTTTCAATACTGTGATTGCCTCCTGCAAGTCTTTCTACTTCTACATTGTCTTTAAAAATGACTGTGATAGGATAGCCTCTTACATTATGTGCAGCTGTGATATCCTGATGTTGGGTGACATCTACTAAAAAGAATTGAGCTGCTTTCAAGTCTTCCTCATTGGCAGCTGCATCTATTACCGGCTTTAGGGCATTACAAATAGAACAACCTGGTGAATGAAACATCATCAATGAAACGCCACTCGAGATAACATTATCAAACTGTGCTTTTGACTCAATTTCTTTGAATCTATCAGTAGTAACCGTAGGGTCATCGGTACAAGAACCCATGAAAAAGATAGTCATTACAAATAAAATTACTCTTTTCATTTTTTTAATTTTTTAGTTCGGCTTTAAAAACGTCCTATTTTAAAAATAGTTGAAAAGATTAAGCTCTATTTTTAAAACCAAATGCACTCCCCATGATACCACCTAAAATGTGCGCAGTCTCTGAAATATTATTGACTTCTAACGATTTTATGACCTCATTGCCCAAAAACAACAAAGCTATCAGGATAAAAGTGATGGGTATCTCTCCTCTATTCACATTGGTAAATGACACCAAAAGTATCAACATAAATACAATTCCGCTCGCACCCATAAGTCCAACATTCATAAAGAATATCGTGATTAATCCCGTAATGAATGCTGTAATCAATATCATGTACAAAAGGGAAGATGAGCCATATTTTTCCTCCACAATAGGTCCAATCAAAAGTATAAAAGTCAAATTACCTAATAAGTGTTCAATACTACCGTGGCCCACACAATGTGACACTAGAGTCATTAATGAAAAGGGGTTTAACCATTGTATCTGGGGATAAACTGTAAAAAAACCCATCAACGACCCTAAAAATATTTTGTCAACAACAAAAACAGCGGTACAAATTAAAGCAAAACCTAAGGTAACCGGTGCATTCCACTTAATTCTCATTCCTGAAGTTTTTTACCATAGGCCAAATCACCAGCATCACCTAGACCAGGTACAATATAGGATTTTGCAGTAAGCTCTTCATCTTCAGCGGCTATCCATATATGTGCTTGGGGATACAGCCTTTTGATATAATCCATCCCATCTGTAGAAGCTATAATGGATACTATATGCAATTCCTTATACTTACCGTAAGTTTCTAAGGCTTCAAGTGTTTTGTGTATAGAAGCTCCAGTAGCCAACATGGGATCCGTCAGTATTAACGTCGCATCCGTCAAATCTGGACATGTGACATATTCCATATTGATTTCAAAAGTACCGTCTTTGTGATTTTTGCGAAAAGCTGCGACAAATCCATTGTCTGCCTCATCCAAAAAATCCAACAATCCTTGGTGCAATGGTAATCCAGCACGTAAAATGGTGCATAAAACCACGTGAGTATCACTCATCTGTGCATCAGCTGTGCCGAGTGGTGTTTCTACTTCTGTCCTTGTGTATTGAAAATATTGACTTATTTCATAGGCAAATATATTTCCTAATCTCTCAATGTTTTTGCGAAAAAGTAGCCTATTATTTTGAATATTGACATCTCTCAATTGAGCAAGAAAATGATTTGCTATTGAATTTTTTTTTGATAGATCGTGAATCATGTACGGAACTTTGGTTATTTAACTTACAAAAGAGCTAAAAGTTTATTAATTTACCTGCGGTATATACTCATACGATGCATCAAAACCCAACGGAATGCCCAATGCCCAGAATAAGAGCAAAAATATAGACCAAAGTACCAATAAAAAGACAGAATAAGGCAACATCAAAGAAATCAATGTACCTATACCACTATTTTTGACATATTTTTGGCAAAAGACGACGATGAGCGGGAAGTAAGGTAGTAATGGTGTGATAATATTGGTAGACGAATCCCCTACTCTATACGCCGCTTGTGTCAAATCAGGTGACAGACCCAATTCCATCAACATAGGTACCATGACCGCTCCGATCAGTGCCCATTTGGCTGATGCAGACCCTACCAATAAATTGACAAATCCAGATAAAAACACCACGCCAACTAAAGTGACGCCCATTGGCATAGACATCGCTTTGAGAAGATTAGCTCCTTTAACAGCAATCAAAGCACCCATATTGGACTGTCCAAATGCATAAATAAACTGGGCGCAAAAGAATGCCATAACTATATAATAACCCATACCACTCATAGATTTGGACATAGCTTGGACGATATCTCTATGATTTTTGACACTACCCGATACATAGCCGTATATAACACCTGGAATCAAAAAGAATATAAATATGATGGAGACAATCGACTTCATCAATGGTGCTGTAGAATGTAGGAGTTGTCCTATAAATTTTTCATCCATACTGCGCCATGCTGAATCTTGTGGAAGCGCTGTGACCACTAATCCTGCCAAAACCACTAACATAGATAAAGTTGCCCATTTAAGTCCAGCACTTTCTTTTTTAGAGAGAGTTTCCATTTTCGGTAAGTCGCTTGCATCAGCATCTATGGGTGTATTTTTGAGTCTTGGCTCAATGAAGTAATCCGTCAATATCCAACTCACAGCTACTACCAAAGCCACAGAAGCTGTAGTAAAATAGTAATTGTTCAGCGGGTTGATCACGATGCTTTCAGCTCCTGGAGATGATGAAAGCCGAGCAGCTTCCTCAGTAAGACCTGCCAACAATGGGTCTAAACTTGACGGTACGAAAAGTGTACAAGAAAAGCCTCCAGATACACCAGCAAAGGCTGCAGCTATACCCGCTAATGGGTGTCTTCCTGCCGCATAAAATATAATACCACCCAAAGGTATCACCAAAACATATCCCGCATCTACGGCCACATGACTCAAAATACCTACCGCCACCAATACGGGTGTTAATAATGCCTTGGGCGTCACACTCAAAATGGAGCGCAATCCAGCATTGATAAATCCAGTATGCTCTGCCACACCTAGGCCCAACATAGCGACCAAAACCACACCTAAAGGTGCAAAACCCGTAAAAATAGTGACCATTTTTGAAGTAAATTCCGTCAATGATTGGCCAGCCAGAAGATTATTGACTTGCATCGCTGTGCCTGTCCTTGGGTCTACTTCTGTAAATGTAACATTGGAAAATATCGCTGACAGTACCCATACAAGTATCATCAATAATAAAAACAGTACTGCAGGATCGGGAAGTTTATTTCCTACTCTTTCTATTAAATCTAAAGACCTGGCTAGTAAGCCTTTGGGCTGTGTTGTGTGTTCGCTCATTTATTAGTGATTATTGTTTTGAGCCACTAATGTAGGAAGATATTTTTAAATAGAGCGAATAAATAAGGACATTTTTTTTAAAATATCTACAATGTGCTGATACCCATACCTCAACTTAAAACCTCTTATCTCTCAAAAACTGGTAGCTACAGTTTTTATTGGCTTCTTTGAGGATGGATTTCAAAGTTTCTTTTTCTTCTGGTAAGTCTTTGAGTAATTCGTCATAGTGGGTAATCAGTATCCGAAAGTCCTCAGTGAAAGGTAGGTCATTAATGACTTCTTCAAACGCATCCCAATTATGTCCAAAATAATCTGGAAATTGGAGTTCTTCAGAAAACGTGTTGAATAAGTCTTCTTTGTCAGAACATTCAAAGCCGTTGATGATGATAAGTTGGTACATATGCTGATATATGATTTTATTAATTTGCATTAATGTTATTCCATAAATTCTCGCACTTCTACATAGTTGCGATGTTGTATAATTAGACCTTCGTTTTCCAATCTTTTCATTAAGCGCGAGATCACTACTCGTGATGAGTTGAGGTCAGAAGCTATTTCAAAGTGAGTCGTGTGCAACTTTGCATTTTTATTGATCATTACCTTATCTCTAAGATATTTTACCAGGCGCGTTTCCATATTATTGAAAGCCAAGTTGTCTATGGCATCCAACATTTCATTGAGTCGTGAGTTATAACTTTCTAAGACAAAGCTTCTCCAGCTTCTATATTTAATCATCCAGTCTTCCATCTTTTCCACAGGAATAAACAAAATTTCTGAATCCAATTCTGTGATGCCTTTTATCAAACTTTTCCCTGGCTTAGTGCAACAGTTGAGCGTGACAGCGCAAGTATCTCCCCATTCTAAGTAATAGAGTAGTAATTCATTGCTTTCATCATCTTCTTTCAATATTTTGACAGAACCACTCAATATCAAAGGCATATGCGTCAGTTTCTGACCTATGTCCATGATCTGAGTTCCTGCTGAAAACTGTTTTACATGGCCATCCTTATACATTTCATCCATTAATTCCTTTTCAAAAATGTATTGAAACCTTTCTTTTATTTTATCTTGACTTAGTTGCATTGTCATTTTTATAAATTATATTTGATCAGACAAGAGTCTCATTAAATTGCATTTCGTACAGATCTTTGTAGTGACCATCATTTTTGTTGAGCAAAGTTTCATGATTACCTTGCTCCACTATTCTACCATCGGACATGACGATAATCTGGTTTGCATGGCTGATAGTAGATAATCTGTGCGCTATTATTATTGAGGTTCGTTTTTCTATAAGCTTTTCTATGGCATATTGTATGACAGCTTCAGTCTCAGTGTCAATAGAGGAAGTAGCTTCATCTAAAACCAATATATCCGGATCAAAGACTAACGCTCTCACAAATGATATCAACTGTCTCTGACCTACAGAAAGGTTACTCCCTCGTTCTGAAACTTTATAATCATAGCCTCCTGGTAATTTCATAATGAAATCATGAGCCCCAATAGTTATTGAAGACTCTAAAACGTAATCACCCGAGATGGTCCTGTCTCTAAAAGTGATATTTTCCATGATGGTGCCTTCAAAAAGGAATACATCTTGAAGCACAATAGCTATGCGACTCCGGAGACTATTGAGCTCGTAGTCTTTAATATCTAGGTTATCTACCAAGATTTGTCCATGATTTAAGTCATAAAATCGATTTACCAAATTGATGATAGTGGATTTGCCCGAACCTGTACTACCCACCAAGGCTAATGTTTCACCGCTTTTGATTTTGAAGTTGATATCATTCAATACATTATTGACATCATCATACGCAAAAGTCACATTTTTAAATTCAATATCTCCAACTAGTTTTTCTACTTTTACTTTTCCATTGTTGGGTATGTGTTCATTTGTGTCTAGAATCTTAAAAACTCTCTCCGCTGCTACTAATCCCATTTGCATGGTATTAAACTTATCAGCCATAAACCTTATAGGTCTAAACATAAGATTGAGGTAAAGCGGAAATGCGACTAATGCACCTAAAGTTACTTTATCTTGAATGTAACCCTTAGCTCCCAACCATATCATAAGCGCTAATGCTATGGCAGAGATGAGTTCTACCACTGGAAAAAATATAGCGTAATAAAAGACTGAGTCCAAATTAGCGCTAGTGTAGGCTCTATTAATTTTCCTAAATTTTTCAGCTTCCTTATTTTGAGCGTTAAACAATTGAACGGTTTTCATACCTGTGATACGTTCTTGGAGGAAAGCATTCATGGCCGAGATTTGATTACGCACTTTTTGGAAAGCCACTTTCACTTTCTCTTTAAAAATATAACTGGCTATTATCAAAAAAGGCAAAGTCATCAAAGTAATCAATGTCAGTCTCCACGATGTATATGTCATAAGAGCCAGCACTGAAATAAGTGTGATAAAATCAGCAAAGATAGTAATGACACCTTGAGAAAATACATTGTTTATAGCTTCTATGTCATTAATTGTCCTTGTGGTGGCTGTGCCTATGGGTGTCTGGTCAAAAAATCTCGATCTCAGGTGAATCATGTGCTTAAATACCTTGATGCGCATATCTTTGATAACAGACTGTCCCAATAAAGCGGTTTGGTAAATAAATTGATTTTTTAAAATGACATTCACCAATAATAGACCCATGTAAATGGCTGCCATAGTAAATAGGCCCTCCTTATTTCCTCCTATAATATTGTCATCTACCATCTGTTGAATGACGAATGGCTGTCCTATAGAAAAAGGAACGATAATCACCGCTAAAAATATAGTCCAAAAAAACAAGGTCTTGAAAGGTATGGCTATACCCAAGACGCGTTTTAAAAGTACCCAATCTGTTGTTTTTTGACCCATGTCTTTCATTGTACGTATAATAACGCAATTATTACTTCATTGTTCTAACAAAACCAATAAGATACCATGATCCTTTCATTGAATCAAGCGCCTCAAATAAGGTGTGACCCTATATCGCTCTTCATGATAATAAGCATATAGGTCGTCCAAAGTCTTTACTACATTTGGATAACCTATCTCATTGCCCCATTGCAAAAGGCCTTTGGGATAATTGACACCTTTGGTTACAGCCAGTTCTACATCTTCTGAATTGCAGATTTGTTGACCCACAGTATCTGCCGCTTCATTGATGAGCATGCAAATTATCCTATGGAATATTTTTTGTTTCAAATTTTGATCTTCTGAGGCTATTGGGAAGTTCTCAGAAGAGTAATCATAAAAGCCTCTTCCTGATTTTTTCCCCAAAAAACCCGCTTCCATAAGTTTAAGCTGCGTAAATGAAGGCTTATACTTGGAATCGTAATAAAAGGCTTTCCAAACCGATTCTGTCACTCTATAATTGACATCATGGCCTATAAAATCCATCAGTGTAAAAGGTCCCATTTTAAAACCATTGTCAGTCATCGCTTGGTCAATCGTGGGTATATCTGCTATGCCTTCTTCATAAATTCGGATAGCTTCACTATAGAATGGCCTGGCCACCTTATTAACTATAAACCCGGGAGTATCCTTGGCTACTACCGGTATTTTACCCCATGAAATGATGAGTTTTTGAGCTTTCTTAATTAGTTGAGGTCGCGTTTGAGTAGCGGGAATGATTTCTACTAATGGCATTAATACAGGTGGATTAAAAAAATGAATGCCCAAAAATCTTGTAGGATCTTGTAGTGAAGCGGCCAATCCCGTCACCGATAAAGATGATGTATTGGTCGCCACGATGCATTCAGATGAAAGCAAAGGCTCTAATTCCTGAAAAACTTTTTGTTTTATCTCCGTATTTTCCACGACGGCTTCTATCACTAAATCAGCATCAGATAGTATATTTAGTTTTTCACCTACAAAAATCCTACCGATAATAGCCACACTTTCTTCGGGCAAAATCTTGCCTTTTTGAAGCAATTTTCCCAAACTTTGAGAAATGTTAGGCATCACTTGGCCACGCACTTTTTCGGAAGCGTCATATACTCTCACTTCATGTCCAGCAGTTGCAGCTACTTGTGCTATGCCCGTGCCCATAGCACCAGCCCCAATTATTCCTATTATCATCTTCTAAAATTTTCAAATAAAATCCATTTCTTGGATACCCTATCTAAATTGAATGAAAAACTTATTCTGTTGAAAAAGCTATTGTGTACTTCCTTGTGGAAATTTCCTAAATCTTCAGAATAGACTAATGGTATGTGGATGAACAATAAAGACGTCAAATGTACCGAAAATCCACCATTATACATCATATTATTCACAAATTTATCCCCTGAATATGTACTGAAAACGCCCATATCAAAATAAAGTTGGATAGGAAGCCATTTAGGACTAAAAGGTAAGTCTATCGCCCCATTGGCCGCTAAAGCAAAATTATTAGACATACCTATACTATAGGCCCTTCCCACAGCTGTTTTGAAACCTCCGCCATTGTACATACTCACTTGGTGGCGTTGAGATTGATTTTGGTTTTGTCTTCCAAAGAAGTATTCATCATATGTGTAGTCATTGAATCCTTGGTGTATCAGCGCAATACTACCCTGTGTTAAACCATAGAATTGCCTTTGAGTATTGGCCAAAAATCCACTACCAAAAAGACGTAAACTAATATATTTTTTGTCTTTATACATCCAATTTTGCATCCACGAAGCTGTTAGTTTTAGGTAACTTTCTGTATTGTAAGACTGTTGTTCCAAAGATATTTCGTGATGTGAGGAGCTTAATATACCCGAATGTGTATGATAATATTTAGCGCGAAATATTGTTGAATTTTGACTTCTCTCATTGGGAAGCATTCCCCCTTCTACTAAAGTATTATCTTCTCTTATAAAATAGGCCTTTAATGAAATACCACAATCTGCTCCACGTCTCAATGCCTTTTTGAATCGTAAATGGATTTCTGGATCAATGCGGACATATTGTCGGGCATAATCCCATTCTTCATTATAATCAAAAAAATAGGATCGCAATTCTGTACTTAACCTTATCCGGTCTATAATGTCATTTTTGGTATAAATATCGTGATATATAGAGGCTTCACCTTGTATTCTGCTTTTTCTAAATGAAAACGTGGGGTGTAAAGTATAGCCTGTTTTTCTATAATTGCTATCGTCATGATTAGTATAAAACATGCCAGCCATAAATCTATTATTATCATTAAAGGTCACTGTGGGAAAAATCAAAATTTTATTGTGATAATATCTTGGGTGTTGTTGCTCAAAATCATTCTTAAAAACATTATCGTCAGAAATCCAGTAGTTGTCTTTGCGGTTTCTATCCGGTAAAATGTGGTTTCTATCCAATACGACATATTTTACGTTCGAAAAATCAACATCTGGTATATTTAACGTAAGCTTGCCTTCAAATGGTGGAATTATTATTGTTTTTTGCTCGTCATTCAATAATGTTATGGTCATCTGGATGGGCAGAAATAGATTATTATTGTTCACCATTTCGACGTCTATACCTTGAGAGCTCATATTTACTTTCTTGATTCTAAATGACATTGGTTTTTCATTCTTAATATAAATGTCTATAAAATCCAATGAAGTAGAAGTATTATTTTTAAGTTCGTTGGTTAGATTTTCTACATTGAGTTCTATTTCATTTTTGATAATATTGTCCAATGCAAGTCTTAAGGTACTCTCCCCTACCATTTCTTCAATGTACTCAAAAAAAGCAAGTGGCAAAAAGTAATTTTTTAATAAACATTGTACTTGTCCTAATTTTTTTGATTCGAGACTTATATTATACAGTTGCTCCTCATAGTTGGATTTAAAATATTTATCACTATTTGTCCTCTTGTTTTCCTCTATGTTCAATTTAGTATTATAGTATCCAATTAGTCCATTTATCATCCAATCATCGACAGTATTATCGACCTTAAATTGACCCTCTACCCACTTTCTTAAAACTATTTCAGTCACATTATAATTATCACCAGACATATAAAAAACGTCGTTATCATAACTTATCTTTAAACCTTTACCCGCGTAATAAATAATCAATTGATCGTAAGGGTAAGTACCTAAAATCTCAGTAAGTAAATTAAAAGTAGTTTGCATACTGTCTTTAGAAATATCATCAGGTATCTTGGTAAGTGGCTCTTGAACTATAAGATATTTAACAGATTTATCCCCTGATTTTAATGAAAGGTTTATAGAGACAAAATCTTTTTTAACGTAAGTCACAAATAAGTGGGGTACATTTTTAGCACTAACTGTAACGATGTCATTACTTGCGGAGACAATTCCATTAGCCACCACTTTGTAACCCAATAAATTTGGTAATTTGAGAGTGATATCTTGGCTGTAGTGTAGTCCTTTTACCTCACCATAAAAAGGTTGTTTTCTCCATTTTCCATCGTTGTACACTATTCTTGGATAAAAATTATCAAAACTTATGAGCTTGTCCTTGTACAGACCCATAGAATAGTGCCAATCCGGTAGTAAAAAATCATAAGAAAATGTGATTTTTCTACTTTGTGGACGAAGAATTGGGATAAATTCATCTTCTAGTTCTAAAGGACTCAAATCGCGTCTTTGTCCATCGATAGTCACTTGACAGCTCTTGATATGTCCTCTATCTTTATCTCTACGAAAATAATAATTTGTTTCACCAGATTTAACCATTCTACCTATGTAAGGAGAGTTTTTTTGTGTGTATGATACGAATGGCCATTGAATCCATATTGTATCAGAACTCCACTGAATATCTTCAGGAATAGTTAACGTAACTTGGGCTGAGTATAA
Organism: Saprospiraceae bacterium; assembly: GCA_036782555.1. Lineage (GTDB taxonomy): Bacteria > Bacteroidota > Bacteroidia > Chitinophagales > Saprospiraceae > OLB9. Next base: position 5,076 of record DAIPYV010000080.1, on the reverse strand, counting down.
AGTATCTGTATTCGTTAGTTCGATTTCATATTGGATATTTTGCCCTACAGTGGAGAAGAAACCTCCCCAAACAAAACAGAATACTATAAAAATCTTTGGCATAAAAAATGATTTTGGGACAAAGATATAAAATTTGGGGAGACTGAAACAGTGATGATCTTACATATTTAAAAATACTCTATTTCTCAAAAAGTTTTTCATGCAATACAGCATCCAAAATTACCTCTTTTAACCCATGTCATTCATAACCATTCTGATCTATGGCTTGATAAATTATAAAAAATTCTTTTATATTAATAGCTGTTTTACATTTATTTAAGATAGTTTCATATGGAAGAAAGCCCTTTGACTTTCGATCACAAAAGAAAAAAGTAAGTTTAGATTCTTCTACTATAGTTGGCAGGCAGGCCTTACTACCAAATGAAAAGTAGGCAGTTATTCCATGACTAAACTGCTTCAAAATCACTCGTTTAACTCACTTTATTTTCGTCACCATAACTTGCGCCGCTTTAGCTGTAGAAGTGCACTTTGATTCCTCAACGGAAGTACTGATTTTACACTGTAGGATATGTATCCATCGGGGTAAATTGCATTTTAGCCATTCATAACGGAACTCATTTTAGGTATTTAGGTATAATTCTATAAAAAAAAGGTTTGTAACTTTGTTACAAACCTCCTACTTATTAACTATTGAAAAAATGAACGCTTACTATTGTTTCTAAACAGCAAAACTCTCACCACAGCCGCAAGTACGAGTCGCATTAGGATTGTTAAAGTGAAAACCATTACCACTTATACCTCCTGAAAATTCAAGTGTCGTATTGCACAAATACAAAAAACTTTTCAGGTCTGTTACCACTTTGATACCATTATCATTAAAAATCTGATCATTGGGACGACTTTCGTTATCAAAATCCATTTCATAACTTAACCCAGAACACCCACCACTCGTCACAGAAACTCTTACAAAATAATCTTCTGAAAGCTTCTTTTCTTTAACTATTTCTCCTATTCTTTCTTTAGCACTATCAGCTACGAATAACATTATTTTTAATTTTGAATTATATAGAAAGCATTAACACTAATGATAAAGAAAAAGTTTCTTTAAGGTTGATTTTTTTAGCGATCTGACCATTCTTAGTTAGATAATCCAAGATTTTTCTTGAAGCCATAAATTTACTTTCCAGAATATGGTATTATCTCCTCTATCCAAAATCTATTCCATCTTTGAACATTTCCCACAATGGGCTCACTGATCTTAATTGTTCGACACTATCAGCGATCCATTTTATAGCCAAGTCAATATCCTCTTCTTTATTGAATCTTCCGAGACTTATTCGGACTGAGGATTTGGCCATATCTGTGGTTAAACCCATGGCCTTTAACACATGAGACGGTTCCGAGGAGGCTGATGTACATGCAGAGCCAGTAGATATGGCCATCTTATTTTGCAAGGACATTAAAAGTTTTTGCCCTTCTACACATTTGAAAGACAAATTAGTCACATTTGGCAACCTCTCAGCCATGTGGCCATTAACACGACATCCTTCTATCTTTTCAGTAAAATTTATTTCTATCTTATCCCTTAAAGACGCTAATCTTTTGGATTCTTGTCCCATTTCGTTATCGGCCAATAAAGCTGCGTGGCCAAAACCTACTATACCGGGTACATTAAGTGTGCCCGAACGCATACCTCTTTCATGACCACCACCATAGATTTGTGGCATTAATTTGATACGTGGATTTTTATGACTGATATAAATGACTCCCACACCTTTGGGGCCATACATTTTATGAGCAGAAAATGCACATATAGACACGCCTATGTCTTTGGGTTTTACTGCAATTTTGCCAGTTGCTTGTGTTGTATCACTCATAAGTAAAACACCTTTATTTTGGCATATTTTACCGATTTCTTTCATAGGCTGAAGGACTCCCGTTTCATTATTCGCCCACATCACGCTGACTAAAATCGTTTGGTCAGTGATGGCATTCTCCAGCTGATTCAAATCTACAATTCCATCTGAATTGACATCCAAATAAGTTACTCTAGCCCCCTGTTTTTCTAATCGTTTGCATGTATCTAGTACAGCATTATGCTCAGTTTTTACAGTTATGATGTGATTGCCTTTAATACTATAAGATTCATAAATGCCCTTAATAGCCAAACTAATAGATTCGGTAGCACCACTTGTGAATATGATTTCTTTATCTTCAACCTGAATTAAATGGGCCAACTGATGACGCGCTTTTTCAACTGCGTCATTGGATATACGACCAAAATGATGGTATTGGCTGGAAGCATTTCCAGGTTGTTCATAAAAGTAGGGCCACATCACTTCCAGCACCCTTGGGTCCGTAGGTGTAGTACTATTGTTGTCCAAATATATTATTTCGTGTTTCATCTTTTTGGTTCGTACCCAAGCATAATGTTATAAGTACAATTATAATTTTTATTTGTTCACTGCCTAAGATAAACAGAGTGGCGTAAAATATTTTATGTCATTTGTAGTGAATAATCATATAATAAGTGTCATTTTTGCGACCATTTTCCATTAAATCTGTCAATTTGACTTATTTTATGGTTTGGCAATATTATTGATAAGTATGGATATGATAAATAAATTAAGAGATCTTATGTCAAAAAAAGAGGAATCCACTGAAATAAAAGAGACCAAGTCTAAAAAAAATAAAGGTAAAGACAATAACGAGGAGCTATTACAAGAAATAGAAACTCTTAAAGCCGAGTTGGAAGAGTCAAAAGACAAATACTTACGACTATTCGCTGAGTTTGACAATTTCAAAAAAAGAAGTGTCAAGGAACGTTTTGAACTTATGAAAACAGCTGCACAGGAGACTCTGACAGCTCTGTTACCTATATTAGATGATTTTGATAGAGCTAAAAAAAGCTCAGATGATGGTGCAGAGGTCTTTAGTGAAGGTGTTCAATTGGTTTATAACAAACTGTATTCAACACTCGAAAACAAAGGTCTCAAAGCAATGGAATCCAATGGTTTGGACTTTGACCCAGAGTATCACGAAGCCATCACGAATATACCCGCCCCAAATGAAGACATGAAAGGTAAGGTCATAGACACTGTTGAAAAAGGATATATGCTGAATGAAAAAATCATCAGGTACGCCAAAGTAGTCGTGGCAGAATGATGATAAGTTTGTAACTTTATTCCAAATAAAAATTTGTTGTCCATAAAAGGCAAATAAAAATAACAAGAGATAATGAAGCGCGATTATTATGAAATACTGGGTGTGGACAAAAACGCGGATGAGAACACCATAAAGAAAGCCTACCGAAAGGTGGCCATGCAGTATCATCCTGATAGAAATCCCGATGACAAGGCCGCGGAAGAAAAATTTAAAGAAGCTGCGGAAGCCTATGAGGTCTTAAGCAATCCTGACAAAAAAGCGAGGTATGACAGATACGGGCATGCCGGTATGGAAAATATGGGCGGCGGTGGATTTTCAGGTGGCAGTATGAATATGGATGATATCTTCCAGCATTTCGGAGATATTTTTGGCGATGGAGGTAGTCCATTTGAAAGTTTCTTTGGAGGTGGTGGCGGTGGCAGAAGCCGTGCCTCAGGACAGAAAGGAAGCAATCTACGGATAAAAGTAGCACTCACTCTGGAAGAGATAGAAACCGGCGTTACCAAAAAAATAAAAGTCAAAAAACAAACATCTTGTAAAGCATGTAATGGCTCAGGCGCCAAAGATAAAAACAGCGTCACTACTTGTGGCACTTGTCAAGGGTCTGGCTATGTGAGACAAATCAAAAACACCTTCTTGGGCCAAATGCAGACGACCGTGGTCTGTCCGACATGCAATGGTTCTGGTAAAAAAATCACTGCGAGCTGCAATGTGTGCAAAGGTGAGGGCCGCACTATTGATGAAGAATTAATAGAAATAGAAATCCCCGCTGGCGTACAAGAAGGAATGCAACTCTCCATGAGAGGTAAGGGAAATGCAGGGAAAGGCGGTGGACCCAATGGTGATTTACTCATCAGTATAGAAGAAAAACAGCATGATACTCTGACACGAGATGGAATCAACATTGTTTATGACCTACACCTCAACTTTGCAGATGCCGCTTTGGGCACACAAGTGGAAGTGCCCACTCTCACAGGTAATGTCAAAATAAAAATTCCCGAAGGCACACAAGCCGGTAAAATATTGAGACTTAAGGGCAAAGGATTGCCATCATTACAACAATATGGCAAAGGAGACCAACTTATTCATGTCAATATATGGACGCCCAAGTCGCTCTCTTCTGAAGAAAGAGACATGCTCGAGCGCATGAGAAATATGCCTAACTTCAATCCTAAAGTAGAAAAAGGAGAAAAAGGATTTTTCGAGCGCATGAGAGAGTACTTTAATTAATAAGATTTTTAAAATCTATCATTTTGGCCAAAAGAAAAAAGAAAGTCATAGAAGACTTAATCATCTCAGGCATTGCTGACAGAGGCAAGGCCGTAGGTAGAACATCAGAGGGTGAAGTCGTATTTGTAGATAATGCAGTACCCGGTGATGTAGTAGATGTTTTGGTCATCCGCAAGAAAAAATCTTTAAGTGAGGCCGTAGTCCAAAAATATAAGTCTTTATCTCCTGAACGCATCGAAGCTTCTTGTAAGCATTTCGGCGTGTGTGGGGGCTGTAAATGGCAACATTTAGACTATTCGGCACAGCTCAAGTACAAGGAGCAAACTGTAAAGGATGCTATACGAAGATTGGCTAGGCTCAATCCCGATATCGTCCAACCTATCATTGGTTGTGAAGACAATTTTGGGTATAGAAATAAGTTGGAATATAGTTTCTCCACCAAAAGATGGCTCACCAAAGAGGAAGCTGACTCCGATGATGTGATAGACAATCAAGGCGCTTTAGGCTTTCACAAAGCGGGTTTTTTTGACAAAATTGTAGAGATTCAACAATGCCTTTTACAAGATGATTTAACCAATAAAATCAGAAACTTCGTTAGAGAATTTGCTTTGGGCCAGGCATATACTTATTACGATGTACGAAGCCATAATGGACTTCTGCGAAATATGATAGTCCGTAATA
>DAIPYV010000079.1:0-15377 GCA_036782555.1 Saprospiraceae bacterium | reverse complement strand
CTTCATTGACTGTCCATGGGATGATTTTCATGTTTTTAGCCTTACATTGTAGTATGAGATTTTCATCTATAAGTTTGAAATAAGGGCTATAAATCTCTGGTGTATATCCTATTTTGTTGAGGTGATAGTCAAAACCCAATTCATCACCCACCAAAATGGCCGTACGATAATCGGGATACTTGGACTTGAGATATATTAACGTTTCATGGTCAAAAGATTGGATAGTTATTCTGTCTTTTAGTCCAAAAGGCGTAATGATTGCCATAACTAAATCCGTAAAAGTAATGGCATCTGGATTAAAGATACCATCTTCATCTTTGTTCCTTTTAATTTCGATATTATAAGCCCATTTTTTTCCTTTGAATTCATTTTCTAATGTTTCTATCACTTCTTTGAGCAACGGTTTTTGAGCTGCGACAGCTTGTTGATTGGGATACTTAGGATGAGTGCGTAAACCTACATCATAAGACCTTATTTCATCATAGGTTAGTTGAAAAATATTATGATTCATTTCCTCTGAGACATTTAATGATGTGCCGTCTGGTAATGTGGTAAACAGAGCATTGAACCAAGGCTCATGTGACACCACGACTTGACTATCTTTACTGATGACGACATCTAATTCTAGGGTATTGACGCCAAGTTTTAGAGCTTCCTGAAATCCTATCAAAGTATTTTCTGGATATGCACCTTTCCAGCCCCGATGACCTTGAATATCTAGTGGTTGGTGGTTTTTTTTCTGACAACTCATGGCTGAAGTTAGGTATATGGTGATAAATAAAAGAAAAAGTTGTTTCATGGATGGCTGTTTATTTTTTGATTGAATAATCAGTGTTTTGGTATTTATTATTAAATGCTGGTAATACTAAAAGTTTTAATAGTCTCTCCGCATCTTGATATAAGGCCTCCATATCTGTATATACGCTCGCAAATCTGGCCAATTCCGCTTTTTGATGGATGTTTTTATATAAATCTATAGCTTCTTGTGGTGCACCATTATCTTCTAGATAAACTGATATATTTTTTGGGTTGGCCTCAAGGTGTGGTATGCTCCATTGCTTTATTATAAAACCAGTGGTAGCTGAAGCCAATTCATTAAAGAAACTTTGAGATTCACGGTTTTCCATGTAGTAATAAGCTTTTTTAAGGCTTTCATGGGCTTTGTTTTGTGCAGAATTTTCTATATTCTTTTTTAGAATGTCTCTTTCCAATCTTTTTTTCTTGACCCAAATAGCCAGAATAGTTAAGAAAGCTATGCTAAGTACAGAAAACCAATATTTTTGGGGAGTCCAAAAACTATCATTTATAGATGTTAAGGGCTGGAGATGTGAAAGCCTAGGTGAAAACAGGACGTCTTCGTTGATATCTTTATTGGTGGGTTGACCTTTGATTACAGAAATGGACACTGTTTCTCCTGTTAATATGATATATTTTTTTTGATTCGGGTCAAGATAAGTCATTTCAGGAACTAAAGAAAAGATGGTGTCTATCTGGCAAACAGCCAGATATTCGAATGTTTTTGTGACCACAGGAAGGCCACTTCGGATGACTACCTCCTCTTTTATGACAGTAGGGGGGTAAGTTTCTAAAAATTCTGGCCACTTTTGTTCAGGAGCTTTTAGTGTTTTAGGGTCGCCTATACCTTCTACCTCGATGACTAAACTTATAGCTTCTCCTGTCACTACAGATGATTTTTTTAAATGTGAGTTCATTTTAAAATCGCCTACACCTCCAGAAAAGGACAGGGGTATTGGAGTAGGTAAAGGCATTATCTTAAGTTTTACAGCGGGTATTTTTAAAGATTCATTTCTAGTTTCCGTAAAAAAGAAACTGGACCTTCCATTTTCTAAAGGAATTTCAAGATTAATATTCATAGGGCCGATATCAAAATTGCCTACTTTTTGAGGATACAATCTATCTTTTTTTAATATAGCTCTAACGTACTCTTGACCGTTTAAATTTTTTCTTTGAGGCTGGTCTCTAAAATCTTTGACAAAGTCCACAAAAAAACCATCTGGATATTCGTATGGTGAGATATCATATCTCTCAATATTTTGACGGGTGTACAGGACATAGTCTAATAGAATTAATTGGCCTGGATATCCTTCTAAAGAGGATGGTTCTAGTCTAATAAAAGACTTTTTATCTGAAGCGGCCTGAATCTTTGGAGTGGATGACTCTACTACCTTAATACTAAGAGCATTGCTGCGTAATGTTTTGCTACCCAGTTGTGCTGTGGCTGGCTGAATAGTAAAGTTACCTCTTTGAGTGGCTTGAAGTATGTACTTGTAGGATTTTGATGTGGAGCTTTTGCCATTGATATTCGAGTATGATGATGTTGTAGCTGGGCCGCCTACTATTTGAAAAGGTGATATATCGCCCAACGATATACTAGATGCATCAATATTTTCTAGTGTAATAGATAATTGGAATGTTTCACCTACTTCGATGGGGTTTCTGTCCACATCTTGGTAAAATCCTTTGTTTTGTCCAATCAAAGCGGATGAAAATAAAATAGTTAATAATAGCAAATAGATTTTCACGTAATTCATATTCTCTTTATGGCTCTGGGATTTTTGGGTTTTGGATTATCTTGATGGGGTGATTTGTAGTTTTTTTCTATAATATTAGATTTATGATCTGACTTTTCTTCAGTTATGAACACTTTAATAGGTTCTGTTTCATATGTTTTGTTTTTGCTTTTTATTTGGGCACTTTCTATAGTTATTTCTCCCTCAGAACGTGGCCTTATCACAAAGGTATATGACTTTTTTTGTGTCATTTCGCCATTGATAATACTCATTGACGACATGGTATTAGGACCACCTAAAATCACGAAATCCTTAAAAGTGGGTGGTATAAACTGGCCTTCGATATTTTCAATTATAAACTCAATTTGGACAATATCCTTTATAGACATTGAGTCTTTACTAACTATAACTCTAAAATTTTGTTCTTGAGACAGACCGAAACTAGTCAAAAAAACTAAACAAGTAAAAATCAATAACCTTCCTGAAAGCATAATAATATTTTTAAGGTTGCAGGAAAAAAAATAAATTGGCTAAGCTACATCAGCTCTTTTGGGACATGAGTTATTATGACATTTACCATAGATATTAAGTGAATGATGCACTACTTCAAATTCTAAAATATCTCCCATGGTGGTTTTGATTTGCTGTATCCGAGGGTCACAAAACTCTTTAACGTCTCCACAATCTAAACATATGAGATGGTCATGTTGTTTAAATCCATAAGATCTTTCATACTGGGCCAAGTTTTTTCCAAACTGGTGTTTTCTGATGAGGTCACAACTTACTAATAATTCTAATGTGTTGTAAACCGTCGCGCGACTGACCCTATAACTTTGATTTTTCATGTGAATATAAAGAGCTTCGGCATCAAAATGATCTGTCCGTCTGTATATTTCTTCGAGAATAGCATACCTTTCTGGTGTTTTTCGCAAGCTAAATTTTTCAAGATGTGTTGAAAATATAGCTTTTACTTCGGCAACTATTTTGTTAAGTTTATCCGGTGCTGTGGTCATTATTTGTTGAGTTTAATGCGTTTTCTATTCTAATAACAGATGAAATTCCAGGAAGTTTTTCAAGAGAATGAATGATTTGGACTAAATGGTTTTTATTCAATACCATGATACCAATTTTCCCTTCAAAAAAACCTTCATTTCCAGCTATGCTAAATGATTTAATATTGACGCCAAGTTTGTTCGAAAGCTCATTGGTGAGTGTCTGTATCACTCCAGGTCCTGAGTCCACACCGGTGACCAATAAGTCAACCAAGAAATTGGTCTTTGACTGACCTTCCCACTCTGCTTTGAGAACTCTATATCCATAGTGTGCCAATAGGTGTACAGCATTAGGACACATCGTTCTGTGTATCTTTAAGCCTTCTTTGGATGTCAAATAACCAAATATGTCATCACCTTGTACAGGATTACAACATGTTGCTAAAGAATATTGATACATATCAGCCGGCTCTCCGTTGACGAGTATATGCGACTTATTCGTTTTTGTAGTGTTGGATGATTTAGGAGTAGGCTCATTTTTTAATTCTTTAAGCAAATTTTCTGCGGCTTCTTTGGTATAGACAAACTTACCGTTTTCGATACTAAAGTTTTTTAAATCTGTCAATTTGACCTCTTCCTGAGTAATTGCATAAAAGAAGTCAATCCTATTTTTAAATCCATAATGATGGACTAAAAAATCTGCATTGTCTTCCAACTCAACTTTAAAGTTTTTGAGTTTTCTTTCAAGTGTTTCTTTACCATATTCCCCAATTTGACGTTTTTCCTCCTTCATGGCAGAGCGGATTTTTGATCTTGCCTTGCCTGTGATGACCATTTTTAGCCAGTCCTCATTGGGTTTTTGATTTTTATTAGTGACGACATGTACCTGATCTCCATTGTTGAGCTTATACCCCATTGGGACCAATTTGTTGTTGACCTTGATGGCTGAGGCATGGTATCCTACGTCAGTATGTATCTCAAATGCAAAATCTAAGGCTGTAGCTCCTTTCGGTATGATGCGCATATCTCCTTTTGGAGTAAAAACATATACCTCTTCGCTGAATAGATTGGTCTTAAAATCATTGAGAAATTCCGTTGCATTACTGTGTTTGGCATCTAAGATTTCTCGGATATTGTCTAACCACTGATCATATACGTTTTCTTGGTTTTTCACACCTTTGTACTTCCAGTGGGCAGCAAAACCTTTTTCGGCTATTTCGTCCATTCGATTGGTTCTTATTTGGACTTCCACATACTTGCCACCCGGGCCTATTACTGTAGTGTGCAAAGACTCATATCCATTACCTTTAGGGGTTGTGATCCAATCTTTGAGTCGCTCTGGTATCGGTTTATATACATCGGTAATGATAGAATAGATTTGCCAACAAAAACTCTTTTCCTTATTGAGTGGTACATCCAAAATGATGCGAACTGCAAAAATGTCATATATCTCTTCAAAAGCGACACCGTTTTTTTTAATTTTATTATAGATAGAAGATATGGCCTTACTTCTACCCATCACTTTGTAGGGTATATTGAGGTGGTCCATTTCATCTTTTAGTGGTTTGACAAAAGCGTCTATATATTCTTTTCTATCCTCTTCACTACCAGCTAGTTTGTTTTTAATTTCAAAGTAAAGTTCAGGGTCATTGATTTGTAGGCTAATATCATGAAATTCTTTTTTGATATTATAGAGTCCAAGTCTATGTGCTAATGGAGAGTAGATATAATCTGTTTCTGCCGCAATTTTTAGCTGTTTGTGTTGGGGTTGAGCACCAATGGTCCTTAAATTGTGCAGTCTGTCAGCCATTTTAATTAAGACTACACGGACATCTACGACAAGTGTGCTTATTACTTTTTTGAAGTTTTCGGCTTGCGGGCTTTCTACGTTTTCAAGATTGTAAGTTCCATCTAATTTGGTCAGACCATCGACAATCACAGCCACCTTAGGACCAAACTCTTTGCTGATATCCTGCAATGTAATAGGTGTATCCTCTACGACATCGTGTAATAATGCGCAAGCTATTGCTGTAGGACCTAAACCAATTTCTTCATAACATATACGTGCCACCTCTATAGGATGAAAAATATAGGGTTCGCCAGATTTTCTTCTTTGGTATTTATGAGCATCTACTGCTAGTGCATATGCCCGCTCCAATAGGTTGAGGTCTTCTTCATTCAATTGACTTCTATTCTGAATAGAAGTCAATAATTCATCAAATTTTCTGCGTACCGCAACTATTTCTTCCTCATTTATGGCTACTCCTAAAGGCATTGTAACAGATTTAATTTACAAAAATACTATATATTTTGTAATTTTATTAAAATATGGGTCAAAAATTAATAAGAATGTCGTTTTAAAATTTATGAAAGGTTCTAAATTTACAACAAAGGAGTGGTCAAAAAGGACCCCAACTTTTACAGGACATTATAATATTTTTGTTTGATTTTTATTTTTTCAAAAACTGAATATTGCGTTTTATTCCTTCATATTTGGTCCTTTTGACAGCGCTTCCTTCAAAAAGTTCATCAAATAGGGGCTCTGATACGTCTTGCCACTCTTCTAGAGTCATGTTCAATAATTTTTCTTTAGGGTAAAAATCGGGTTCTTGATGTGGTGACGAAAATCTATTCCATGGACAGACTTGTTGGCAAATATCACAGCCAAACATCCAGTTTTCCATTTTGTCTTTGTAGTCTTCGGGAAGTTTATCCTTGTATTCTATAGTCAGGTAAGAAATACATTTACTTCCGTCCATAAAATACCCTTGAGGACTTATGGCATCAGTAGGACATGCATCTATGCATTTGGTACACGTGCCACAATAATCTGATAGAGGAGCATCGTAGCTTAATTCCAAGTCACATATTATTTCTGCAAGGAAGAAGTATGACCCTTTTTTAGGGTGTATGGTCATAGTGTTTTTGCCTATCCAGCCTAGACCACTTCTTTTTGCCCAGTCTCGTTCTAGCACTGGAGCGGAGTCCACAAATAATCGACCGTCAATATCACCAAATTTTTTAGTGAGAATATCGAAAAAATTTTTTAGTTTGTTTTTGATAACCTTATGATAATCTCGACCATAAGCATACATAGATATTTTAGGTGCGTCTTGGTCTTCTTGCTTTAATGTTGTATAATAATTGTAGGCGAGAGATATGACACTTTTCGCACCAGGTACGAGTATAGAGGGGTTGACTCTTTTATCAAAATGGTTTGACATGTAAGACATGGTTCCGTGGTGGTTTTGATTGAGCCAATTTTCCAACCTTTTGGCCTCTTCTTCCATGAATTCAGCTTTAGCAATTCCACAAAGAATAAAACCAAAGTCAAAAGCGGTGTTTTTAATAAAAGTACTTTTTTGTGTGGAATCCATAATTGAGTAAACATAAATAAAAAAAGTGGCCACTATACAGTTGACCACTTTTTTATAACATCATTTAGTCCATTAGGGTTTATACACTCTTAAGAAAACCAATTTTGTTTTCAGGTAAAATCACCAAATGAAAATTGTCTTTAAATAGTTTTATTGCTATTGCTAAAAGTATAATACCAAAGACTTTTCTGAGTATGGCGGCGCCACCATCACCTAATTTATCTTTAATCCAGTCCGAATAATGCAAAACTGCAAAAACGACAACAATATTGATAAAAATAGCAGCTAATATATCCATGGTGGCATACTTGGCCTTAAGAGATATCAATGTCGTCATCGTACCAGCTCCGGCCACAAGTGGAAAGGCAATAGGCACAATGGATCCTTTGGCCTGTGTATTGGGCTCGTCTCTAAAAAACTTAACACCTAATATCATTTCCAATCCTAGGAAAAATAATATTATAGCACCTGCTATGGCAAATGATTGGACATCTAACCCAAATAGCCTTAAAATACTCTCTCCTCCTAACAAAAATGCCACCATAAGCCCCATAGATACCAGTGCGGCATGTACAGAGTCCACCTCAACACCTTTCTTTTTTAAGTCAATAACAATAGGAATATTTCCCACGATATCTATCACTGAGAAAAGAATAAGTGACACACTCAAAACACTTTTTACATCCATGACCAAATATTATTTTGATATTTAATCTTATATTGACGTAAAACCAAATAATATGTTGCATTTATATGAAAAACATAGCTAATGTTTAACAAAGTTTAACAAGGAATGTGAATAGCTGGTATTTAATATTTTCCTTACAGAAGGGATAGGTGAAAGAAGTTCAGTGAATACCTTGATTAGGATAAAACAATATTTAGAGGGCTCAATGATTATATGAGTTTTTAGAGAAAATTCAAAAACTAGTGTAAAAGAATTATAATTCTACAATAAATCTGGAAGCTACTGCAGGATAGCTATCATTTAAATACCACTCATAACCAACACCCATCTGTATAAGAAATCGGTGAGATATTCTTTGGTGTATCTGGGGTATTATTCTATATTCATGTCCAATATTGAAATGGTTTGCATAGTTTTGTTCTAGGGCAATGGTCGTTTTAGAAGATATTTTTTTATTGATATTAAAGTTGCAGATAGCATGAAACTCTGGTTTTATATCCATACCTTCTATGGAATTAAAGTGATGCACATAGCGAGGTCCTGACATGAAAAATAATGAAATGTCATTTTTTAGATGAAGACCTCCTAGATAGATTAGTGTAAATTCTTTAATTTTATCTTCAATTAAGTATTCTGAAATCCATTGCCAACCATGCGTATAGTTCGGACTTAAATTATTTTTGAGAGTACCTTGAATAGCGAATTTGAAAGCTTCGAGATGATTATTTTGCATAGGAAATTCAAACTCAACACCCAATCCATCTTTTATAGTAAACTCAAGCTCAGGTGCCCAACTTATATTTCTAGATTGTCCCCTTATAGGAAAATACGCCAAGGAGTTGGCTTCAAATTCTCCTTTTTTAGCTCCAAGTGGCCTCACTAAATCAAAAAACATGGGTTCAGGCAGAGTTTCGGTGTTCCGCTTTTCTGTGTTGTTTAATGGGAAAACAGCGCCTTTTTCTTGGCCTTTTATTAAAAATGGAAAAAGAATTATTAAAATAGATAAAAATCTCATTTGTGCTTTTTTATTAATCGTCACAAAGGTGCAAACTTTCAACTTAAAATAACCTTAAACAGCTTAAATATTAGATTAAAATTGATTATAAATAATAATTTATTATAATATGAATTGGAAAGTTAAGGTTTCGTATCAAAATAAATAGTGAACTGGTTGGTATTCTCAGCGGGACTAAAATATTTTATGCTACCCTTAAAAAGGTTGAAGATTTTTTTTGCTAGTACCAAGCCCAATCCAAAACCTGTTTTTCCTTCGCTGTTTTTCCCCCTAAAGTAGTAGTCAAAAAGAAGTTTTTGTTCTTCAGACTCAATAATTGGACCTGAGTTGGAGATTTGAATAGCCAGTAGCCGAGATTGTGCATCTATATTGATAAGAGCTGTATTATTATCAGAATAATTGATACAATTATTGAGAATATTAAAAAAAGCTAATTTTATTAACATTCTATTTCCTTTGAGATACAAATCATTTTCGTCTATATCTGTTTGAGTATATTGAATATCAAAATAAAAACTAGAATTGAGACTGCCTATTTCATTGACAATATCCAAAAGGAGTTCGTCGATTCTCAAGTTTTCTTCTGGAAGGTTTTGACCAGATTCTAATTTTGATAGACGTAAAAGTGCGTTGATGATATCTCCAAGTGATTTCGTTTTTTCTACTTGTGCATACAGTTGCGTTTTCATAATAGACAAATCACTAAGATGGCTAATTTTTTCTAGTTCTGATACAAGTATGGCCACAGGTGTTTTGAGCTCATGAGAGATATGGCTTGTAATATGTTTTTGATAGGAATAAGCGTTTTCTACACGGCTTATCATGCTATTAAACATACTATTTAAATACACTATTTCTTTAGTATTGGGCTTAATATCTATTTCAGGTTTTTGATTTTCAATGGTATAGTTTTCCATTAAGTTAGCCAAATCTGTAATGGGCTTTGAAATAAACCTCGCTAGCCATAAAGAAATGCCCACGACTGCCACGACAAACACAAAAAAAAGAATGATTAAGACATTTTTTAGGAATGATAATTTAGAGTAACCAAATTTGTCGTAAGCTTTACTCAATGCGTAAAATTCACCTCTTTCACTTTTATGGTACATTCCAATTACATCATAATTATCCTCTTTAGTTTCTAACCATATGTTTTCTGATGATATTTGATTAAGAAGTTCTTGTGATTTTAATATCTCCAAATCATCCACGCTGGCATAAATGGGTTTTTTATTGTCATTAAAAATGAGCATTTTTTCATCATAAAAATCGTGAATGGTTAGCTTATCCATGATGGTAGTAAGATCTTCGCCTATTTCTTTATATTCAGATAGTAATTTTATAGTTAAAAGGATTTTTTCTTTTTGCCTCTGTTGAAATTCTTCTTCTCTGAAACTATCAAAAAGTAAGAATATAACAAAAAATGTCAATGCAATAAGCGTTATTATTGTACTAGAGAAGTATAGAAGAATTTTATTTCTTAAGCGCATATTTTTGATGTCATCAGCTAGTTTAACATTCAAATAAATAATTAATTCTCAATATAATAACCATAACCTACCCTTGTTTTAATACTATTTTTATCGAAAGGTTTGTCTATTTTGTTTCTTAAAAAATTGATATAAACCTCAATAGTGTTTGTATTTGTACTAAAAGCGGTTCCCCAAACTTCTTTTATTAGTGCTTCTTTAGATATGATTTCTGATGGGTTTAAACAGAGTCTTTTGAGTATTTGATATTCACGTGGTGTAAGTATGATTTCTTTACTCTGACGGGTAACAGTTTTTTTAAAAGTATCTATAGAAATATCTCCTACTACTATATTGTTTTGGGTGGCATTAGGCTGAAGAATACTTTCACTTCTTTTTATTAAGGCTTGCACCCTGAGTAAGAGTTCACGCATAAAAAATGGTTTGGTGAGGTAGTCGTCTGCTCCTATTTCAAAACCTTTGACCTTATCATCCAATTCGTCAAAAGCTGTTAACATCAATACGGGTGTCGTGGTATTAATTAATCTGAAATCTTTGCACACTTCATAACCATTTTTGCCAGGAAGATTGATGTCCATGATGATACATTTATAAGTTTCTTTTTTTAGAAACCGATCAGCTATATGACCATCGAAAGCAACATCACAAGTGTATCCTTCTGAAGTCATAGCTTCTTTGATATTATTGCTCAAAGTAACGTCATCTTCTATGATTAATATTTTGTCCAAGTATCCATTTTAATATGTTTAACTTATATGCTTTAAGTTTTGTTTATATTATACCCACAATTATTTACAGTATTAATACTTATGTAGATTCTTTTAAAATTATTTGTACAATACCTAAATTGTCCTTAAATTGCATCGTCTTTTCACATGATTTAATAATTTATTGTATATATTGAATATATTATGACCGCTTACAATTTAGGATTTTTTTTCAAATGGAAAATTTTATCTCTATTTATCGTATTTTCATCAATGAGCAGTTTCTATACGTTTTCTCAAGTCAGTAATGCACCGAAGCCATTCAGTAATACATATTTGCTCAAGAATTGTCAAGTCGTTCCACATCCTGGAAGAATATTGTTAAATCAAAATATATTGATCAAAGATGGGTTAATTCAGGATGTGGGAACAAACTTTAAAATCCCCTTTGATGCAAAAGTTATTGACGCTGATAATATGTATGTCTATTCGGGTTTTATCGATGGATACTCGCATACTGGTATTGCTAAAGTAGAAACCAAAGAAACGGATAAAAAAGAAAACATCAACCTTAATGAATATGAAGCTATTGGCGTGACACCTCATGTGTATGCAAAAGATAAATTTGTGTCATCTGATAAGTCGGTCGCTGCTCTTAGAAACATAGGGGTCACAGTGGCACATGTCATCCCTATTGGTGGAATGCTTTCTGGAAAGAGTGATATTATCACATTAGGTGAAAAACATGCACAAACACAGGTTATAAAGAGTGGTGTCGCTCAACACTTTCATCTCAAAACAGCCTCTGGGCAGTTTCCTTCTACTATCATAGGTGTAATGTCAAAGTTTCAAGAAATCTATCAAAATGCAGCAAACGCAGGTCAATATCAACAGACTTATAATCAAAATCCTAACGCCATGCCACGCCCTAACTTCCCTAATGCTTTGGCTGAACTTTATCCTTGTACTCAAGGTCTGATGCCGATTATAGCACCTGCTGCACAAACCAAAGATATACATAGGATGCTAGATCTTCAGAAGAAGCTCAATTTTAAAATCATCTTGACCCATGTTCAACAATCATGGCACATGATAGATGAAATAAAAAAGTCTAAAGCGGGTCTTTTCTTATCTTTAGATTTACCTGAATGGAAAAAAGATACCACCCAAAATGATAAAAAGAAATATATAGATATTTCCAATCAAGTTTTTGAAGCTAAAAAAGATAGTATGTTGGCAATGCATTATCAGCAGGCTGGTATGCTTGAAAAAGCGGGTATAGAATTTGGCTTTTCCTTTGAAGGCGCTAAACCAGACAAGGTATTAGGCCAAATCAGAACTATGGTTGACCAAGGTTTATCTCAAGAAGCTGCACTCAAGGCTTTGACTACTTCTCCAGCCAAACTTTTGAGTATTGATAAGGTAGTGGGAACTGTCGAAAAAGGAAAACTAGCGCACCTTGTCCTTTTAGATAAACCCATGTTTGATGAAAAAGCCACTATAAAATATGTTTTTGTGGATGGTGACCCATTCAAAATGGAAGGTAAAACTCAAAAGAAAGCGACAGAAATCAAAGACAATAAATATTTGGGTGAATGGTCTTACTCTATCGAAATCATGGGAAGTGAACGAGGAGGAAAATTGGATATAAAAAATGAAAGCAATACTTATGTGGTAGAAATGACTTCAGATGATTCACCTGATAAACTCGTAGCCAAAGATGTCTCTCTAGAAGACAATAAAATGGTGTTTTCTACTACCATGGATATGGGCCAAGAAGTACAGTTAGAGTTCAATCTGACCTTTGACAAGGATAGTTTTACAGGTACAGTTAATGTGGGAGAATTTGGCTCATTCCCTTTAAAAGGTCAACTTGTTAAAGGACCTGATTTTAATTAATTACTTTTTTTTTATACCATAAAATAAAGAAATAATATGTTTTTTCAATTCGCAAATATTAAAAAGATAGGTGTTTTAGGACTTATGTTGGGTTGTTTAACAATCACCAATTATGCACAAGATGTACTGATAAAAAATGGTACAATACTCACAGTTACCAAAGGCACTCTGCCCAAAACAGATCTATGGATATCAGGTGGTAAAATTAAATCTATAGGTAAAGACCTCAAAGCACCCTATGATATTCAAATCATTGACGCTATGGATATGTATGTCATGCCAGGTATCATAGATGCGCATTCGCACATAGCATTAGATGTAGTCAATGAAGCTTCGTCACCCGTCACATCTGAAGTTAATGTAGGTGATGCATTGGATCCTTATGATGTGTCTATTTATAGAGCATTAGCGGGTGGCGTCACAGTCTCACACGCCATGCACGGCTCTGCCAACGCTATTGGTGGTCAATGCCAAACAATTAAACACCGATATGGAACTCATAATCCCAGTGAACTTCGTATGGAGGGTGCACCACGTACTATTAAGTTTGCTCTGGGCGAAAACCCCATCAGAGTTCATGGCGAAGGTAGAAAAATCGTACCTAATACACGTATGGGTGTGGAGCAAGTCTTTAGAGAGTCCTTTAAAGAAGCTCAGGTATATATGAAAAATTGGGGAGACTATACTGCCAAAAAAACAAAAATGCCTCCTAAATATGATTTAAGGCTGGAAACTTTGGCAGACATATTAAAAGGAGATATCATTATACATTGTCATTCCTATAGAGCTGATGAGATATTGATGTTGATGAATGTCCTGAATGATTTTGGGATAGATAGGGTATGCTTTCAGCATGTTAATGAGGGTTTTAAAATAGCTCCTGAATTGGCCAAGTTTGGTGCCACAGCCTCCGTATTTGCTGATTGGTGGGCATATAAATTTGAAGTTTATTATTCCACAGCATATAATGCCGCAATTCTTACCAGAAATGGAGTCGTGACATCTATTAATTCGGACTCTGGAGATTATATCAGACATTTGTATCATCAAGCCGGAAAAACCCAGAGATATGGTGACCTCACAGATGATGAAGCGCTTGCACTTATCACCATCAATCCTGCCATTCAATTGGGTATAGAAAAAAAGGTAGGATCTTTAGAAGTAGGTAAAGATGCAGATATTGCTCTTTTTAAAGGTCATCCATTATCTATATACGCTGTACCACAGGTGACCTTAGTAGACGGTATCATCAAATTTGACATTAATAAAGATGAGGACGATATGCGTGTAGATATCAATATCAACGATGAATATTCTCAGTTTATGGAGCATAATTATACAGACCATGAAGCAGCAGGATGTTTATACGGTGTCACGGACTGGTTGCTTCAAAACAATTATGGACAGTATATGCGATTTAAATACATGAAGAATCATGAGCATTGATGAAAATAGAAGTGAATAGTAAAGGGTTAATTGTTAATAGTGAACAGAGGAGAGTTAATGGTGAAGGGTTAATAGTTAATGGTTATTAGTTATTGTGAATGGGGAAACATTTTAGGAAATTTATGGCACAAGTTGAAAACTTGCGCCATAAGCTAAGTTGGAACCACTCGCTTAATAAGCCTTCAAGGATTGGTCAGCGTTTTATTGAGAAAACTTATAAAATAGAAATCCCCAATCAACATTTCGGTAAGATGTCGTTGACCCATTTGACTTAAAAAAATGAAGTATTAAAAATAAAAGATAAATAAGGTAAATAAATGAATAGATTAAAGATATTTGCACTTATCGGTGTGTTAGTGGGACTAAATGCTATTGTCTGGAGTCAGCAGGTGCAGAAGGCAACTCAAGGTATTTTCTTACTCAAATCAGGTACAATTTATACTATAATTAACGGTGTTATTCAAGGTGATGTACTTATAAAGGATGGTGTCATCGCTCAAGTGGGTAGCAATATATCGTTGCCTTCGGATGCTATAGAAATTGATTGTAAGGGTAAGAATTTATATCCAGGTTTTATAGATAGTGGTACAAAATTGGGATTAAATGAAATAGACGCTGTCTCCGTAACCAATGATTATAGAGAAAATGGTAGTTTCAACCCACATATGAAAGCCTTGACAGCAGTTAACCCTAATGCTGTAGCTATTCCTGTGACTAGAGTCAATGGTGTAACAACGGTTTTCACAAAACCAGAAGGTAGTTTATTTCCTGGTACAGGAGCTCTCATAGATTTGTTTGGATATAGTCCAGAGTATATGTCCGCTGGGGCTGAAGGTGTGATTTTGAGATTTCCATCAGGCGGCAAACGTGGCAGATGGGATAGACGATCAGAAGAAGATATAAAAAAAGATACAGAAAAGGCTCAAATATCAATCAATGAAGCCATAGAAAAGGCTCAACAATATGCTAAAATGGATTCAACTGCACAATCACAGAATCAAGATTGGTTGAGAAATAATGCTCCTTTGGACGCTATGTTGCCTATTGTGAGAGGTGCGAATCCAATATTTATTGAAGTTAATAAAAAGGAAGATATTTTGGCGGCCATCAAATGGGGTAATGAGTACAACCTCAAAATGGTTTTAATGGGAGTATCAGAAGGATGGCGCGTGGTAGACACATTAGTAAAATACAAAATAAAATTTTGTAAAGTTTTCGTTTTTAAGCGTTTT
>DAIPYV010000078.1:0-15544 GCA_036782555.1 Saprospiraceae bacterium | reverse complement strand
CCCATCCTCTTTTTTTCGTAGAATAGCCAGGTTTAAACACAGATTTGAATTTATTGCTGGATATACCATGACCATCATCCATTAAATCAATTATTATATAATCTGTATTCTCGCTAATTTGACAACGAATAGTGCCTTTGCCGTCCATGGCATCTAATGAATTGCGAATTAGGTTTTCTATCACCCATGCAAAAAGGTGTTTGTTAATTTTCACATATATAGGTTCATTGGGTTTTTCAAATTTATAAATAATTTTTTTGGGTGACCGTCTTTCCAGATAGTCTTTTACTTCGTAGAGTTCTTGATATATTTCTGTGTTTTGTAAAATAGGTTCAGACCCAATTTTTGAGAATCTATCAGCGACAAGTTCTAATCTGTTGACATCTTTGGTCAATTCCTGGAGGACGTCCATTTCGTCAGGCTTATCCTGAAACACATCTTTGAGATATTCTATCCAGCCCAAAATGGCACTAATAGGCGTACCCAGTTGATGCGCTGTTTCTTTGGCCATGCCTGCCCAAACACGATTTTGTTCTGATTTTCTAGAGGCATTAAATAAGAAATAACCTAAAGCAATATATAAACCCACCAATAAACCTTGCACTATAGGGAAAAGCCTTATGTAGTTGAGTAGTGGTGAATTAAAGGTATAAATATATTGAGCATATCCTGTACCTTCAATGGGATTTTGACCTGATTTGAGAAATTCTGCTTTCTTATTTTGTAAAAATTGAATATTGCTTAATTTATCCTCAGGAAAATTTTCTCCATATAAAAGTCCATCATCATCTTCAAAAATCACTGGTAAGGCAAAGGATTCGATGATGGTAGAATATAGATTGACATTTTGTTGGTTGGTTTCCGATACACTTTGGTCTATAAACTCTGTCAACGCTTGTTTAAAAAGCATGATGTTTTTTTCCTCATTTTTTCTGAGACTATCTGCTAAGTAATTAGAATATAAAAGCGTAAATAATAATATCAAGGCCCCCAAAACCATGAGAACTACTTTCCAGAATCTAGTATTTCTATCGGAATACATCAATAGTGTTACTCAGATGAGTTTATTCTATAATCTTATAGCGGTACCAATCATAAGAGTTCTAAAGTCATAATTTTCAGCATTTCTAAACACATTGGAAAGATTGTATTTTGCTAACAAAGTAAAGCTCTTAATCCGTAAACTAACACTTGTTCCATACACCCAATTATTTAATTGATGGCGCGCATAGACAGAAGATTTTATGTCTTCTTCGTTGATTCGAGATTGGAATTTTTGTACTGTATGAACTCTATATCCCGCATAGCCTCCTATTTCAATAGATGATTTTTTTGCCACGGCTATTTTTAAACTGAGGGGAATAGTTAGATAGCCAATATTGAGTTTTGGTCCTTTAGTCAAATCAGTCACTTCTACAAAAACGGGTCTATCTACTAAATCTGTCACCAATCTCACATCATTGTCAAAGGTAAAACGATTAATCAAATAGGAAATCCCATAATTGATGGCTACTTTGCTTTCTTTAGATCCTATTCTACTTTGATTGTATAAACCCATCTCCCAAAACCATGACCTTCCAGGATTGACGTCAGGTTTTAAAATATTTGAAGACTCTGCCTGATCCAATAAAAGGTTGACACCAAATTCTACTTTAAATTTTGTTTTAATTTTATTTCCAAAAGGTATAAACTTAGCTACTCCGAGACCTTCATCATTGTCTGAAGGAAAAGACTCTGACTCAAAATCATAATTTTCAGAATAAATATTATCTTCCATATTCTCCTCCACATTCTCCTCATATGTTTCTGTGTCCGGTAGAGGTACTTCAGGTAATACTACTTTTTCAAATTCTTTGTCAAGTTGAGTCGTTAAAACCTCCATTTGATCCAAAATAGTGATAACACCTACCGAATCTGTATAATAACGCATACTTTCTACATTGTCCTTTATGGACATATTGAAATACCGAAGATTATCTAATTTTTCGTGATCTTCTGACTGTGCTTGGATACCCACGATGCTTCCAAAAATAATTAAAAAAAGTAATAAAAGATGCCTCTTCATAAAAACAATTTTAAGATTGAAAATAAATAGAAGCACAAAGATAAAAATATTTTTGAGCAATTGTGTATTTATGTAAAAATTAGACGCTTATAAATGTTTTTAAGATACTTTGTAATTGTCAAGTTAAAAGATTTAATTTAATACAAAGTAATTGACTACCGAATTTTCTTTTGTAATCTATTAGATTTGAATAAAAATAATCATTATAATATTCAATATTTTTAATCAAGTTATCATAATAACCATGAAAAACACTTAGAAACTCAAAAATTGGCTGTATTTTTGCATTTTTAAATTTAAAGTAAATATAAAATATAATTAATCAAGATAAGAATATGGATTTTAAAAATTTGATTGCCCACTGCAAAGAATATGGATTTATTTTCCAATCATCAGAAATTTATGACGGTCTAAGCGCGGTCTATGACTATGGTCCATATGGTGTAGAACTCAAAAATAATATAAAGGATTACTGGTGGAAATCCATGGTACGTATGCATGAAAACATAGTGGGTATTGATGCGGCCATCTTTATGCACCCTAAGACTTGGAAGGCGTCTGGCCATGTAGATGCATTTAATGATCCATTAGTAGACAATAAAGATTCGAAAAAGAGGTATAGAGCCGACCAACTTATAGAAGGCTATGCAGAAAAGATTGAAGCCAAAAACATAAAAGATATAGAAAAAGCCAAAGCTAAATTTGGTGATGCTTTTGATGAAACTCAGTTTAGAGAGACAAACGCTCGAATTATTGAGCGCCAAAAAGAAATAGATGCCTCTCTTAAAAGATTGGCCAATGCGATGCGTGATGGTAACATGGAAGAGTTGGGCAACATGATAAAAGAATATGATATTGCTTGTCCTGAAAGTGGATCACGCAACTGGACGGAAGTGCGTCAGTTCAATCTTATGTTTAATACACAATTGGGCAATATCGCCGGCGAGGAAGGCAAGTTGTATCTTAGACCAGAGACAGCTCAAGGTATTTTTGTTAATTTTCTTAATGTCCAGAAATCTACAAGACAAAAAATTCCTTTCGGTATAGCCCAGATAGGAAAGGCCTTTAGAAATGAAATTGTCGCTAGACAGTTTATATTTCGAATGCGTGAGTTTGAACAGATGGAAATGCAGTTTTTTATACGTCCAGGCTCTGACAAAGAATGGTATGCATACTGGAAAGAAGCCAGACTAAAATGGCATACTGCCATAGGTACATCTCCGTCAAAATTACGTTATCATGATCATGACAATCTAGCACATTATGCCAATGCAGCTGTTGATATTGAGTTTGAGTTTCCTTTTGGGTTCAGAGAGCTAGAAGGTATCCACTCACGCACAGATTTTGATTTGAGTCAGCATCAAGAATTGTCAGGTAAGAAGTTACAATATTTTGACCCGGAACTCAATGAAAACTATGTGCCTTATGTCGTAGAAACATCCATTGGTTGTGACAGAATGTTTTTGGCTATGGTGGCTAATGCCCTTATGGAAGAAGAGGTGCCTGACGCTGATGGTAATACTTCAACGAGAACAGTGATGAAGCTGCATCCTGCGTTAGCGCCTGTAAAAGTGGCTGTTTTGCCTTTGCTTAAAAATAAAGAGGAACTGACACAAAAAGCCACTGAAGTTTATAATAAACTCAAGCTACATTTCAATTGTCAATATGACGAAAAGGATGCTATAGGTCGTCGTTATAGAAGACAGGACGCTATTGGTACACCTTATTGTGTGACGATAGATTTTGATACCCTAGAGGACGATACAGTAACTTTAAGAGATAGAGATACTTTAGAACAACAAAGGATAAAGATAAAGGACATTGTTCAAAATGTTAAGGAAAAGGTCTCTTTGGAAGCTCTTTTAGAAAAATTATAATATATATAAGTAGATGTCAGACGCTTGGAAAGTAGGTAAGGAGGAAAAAAAAGGAATAGTAAGAACGGAAGAATATTGTGTACTTATAGGTGTCATCACCAAAATAGAAGAGGAGGCTCAAGTATTAGAGCATTTAGATGAATTAGAGTTTTTGGCTACAACAGCTGGAGCGGTCACCAAAAAAGTATTTACTCAAAAGATGCCGCACCCCAATGTTAAAACCTTTGTGGGAAGTGGTAAACTAGACGAAATACGCGACTATATAGAGGATAATGAAGATATCACTTTGGCTATTTTTGATGATGACCTCTCAGGAAAGCAAAATAGTTTTCTCGAAGAATATCTCAAAGTCAAAATTGTGGATAGAAGTACGCTCATCCTTGATATTTTTGCAGATAGAGCCCAAACGGCCCAAGCTAAAACCCAAGTAGAGTTGGCGCAAATGCAATATCTATTGCCACGACTGAGAGGACTTTGGACGCATTTAGAGCGACAACGCGGAGGTATAGGAATGCGTGGGCCAGGTGAGCAAGAGATTGAAACTGACCGACGAATCATACGGGACAAAATCAGTCTTCTAAAGAAAAAATTAGAAAAAATTGATCAACAAGCTCAAACACAGAGGAAAAACAGAGGTGAATTAATTAGAGTTTCTTTGGTGGGTTATACCAATGTGGGCAAATCCACATTGATGAATGTATTAAGCAAAAGTGACGTCTTTGCAGAAAATAAATTATTTGCAACTTTAGACACCACAGTTAGAAAAGTGGTTTGGGATACTATGCCTTTTTTACTTTCTGATACTGTGGGTTTTATTCGTAAGTTACCACACCATTTGGTAGAAAGTTTTAAATCCACATTGGACGAAGTGCGTGAAGCAGATATACTCATACACGTGATAGATGTAGCGCATCCCCAGCATGAAGATCATATCAAAACTGTTCAAAATACGCTAAAGGAATTAGGAGCAGCTGAAAAGACAACCTTGATGGTGTTCAATAAAATTGACCTATATAGGGAATTGCATTTTGATGACTATTTGGATACTCAAACCAAGGCAGATATAATGATGGACATTTCCGAAAAATTTCAAAATCAATACAGTTTACCTAATGTACTCATTTCAGCCACTTCCAAGGAAAATGTGAATGAATTCAAAAGCGTGTTAAAATATATGATAGAAGCGGAATATAAAGTGAGGTATCCCTTTCAAGTGAAGACTTGGTGATTTGAAAGATTAGTGATGTAAGTTGTCATCCCATCATATCCCCTCCAGATTCTCCAATTTCATATATTACATTAGAACGCCCTACGATGAGTGGATCTATTCTACCTATCATTTGTTCGTTTTTGTTATCGTAAGGAACTTTATGGAGGATAAATCTCATGGCATTGAGTCGGGCTCTTTTTTTACAATTGGATTTAACGACCGTCCATGGAGCATCAGAGGTATCTGTATGATAAAACATCTTTTCTTTGGCTTTGGTGTAGTCGTCCCATTTATCTAGTGAAGCCTTATCAATGGGAGAGAGTTTCCATTGTTTTAATGGGTGTTTTTCGCGGTCTTTAAATCGGCGTTTTTGCTCGTCTTGACTCACCGAAAACCAAAATTTGATGAGGATAATTCCACTTCGAACTAGATTGCGCTCAAATTCAGGTGTTTGACGCATGAATTCATTGTACTCATCATTAGTGCAAAATCCCATCACACGTTCTACACCAGCTCTATTGTACCACGACCTGTCAAAAAGGACAATTTCCCCCTTTGTAGGTAAGTGTTTGATATATCTCTGGTAGTACCATTGTCCACGTTCTTCATCAGTAGGTTTTTCGAGAGCAACCACTCTCGCTCCACGCGGATTGAGGTGTTCCATGACTCTTTTGATTGTTCCTCCTTTTCCAGCTGCATCCCGGCCTTCATAAATTATTATGACGCGAGCACCAGTCTCTTTTACCCAAGCTTGTAGTTTGAGCAACTCTACTTGTAGGTCGTATTTAAATAATTCGTAGTTTTTACGACTCATCAAATATTTGTAAGGATAGCCTCCATCTTGCCATCCTTCAGAGAGTATCAAATCCCGGTTGGCGGATTTACCTGTTTTTTTGTATTCCTCAATGAGTACTTCTAAAATATGTCCTTTTTCTTCATCAGGAAAATTGTCCAAAAAAGCTTTAATTTGCTCTTTTTTATCTTCGACTGTCAGAGTATCATCTGCTTCCAGCTGGTCTTTAAGTACTACTGCGTTTTTATATATTTTTTTGCGGATTTTTCTATTGACAGTATCTTTTCTTTTTTCATATTCATTTGAGCCACTAGTGATATCTCCATCAGTGACTAGTTTTTGTTTTTTCTTTTTAATAGCAATGGCTTCACTTATTCCGTTGTTTTTTGACATTTTGTCTCTGTTTTTGTTCAAACACAAAGTTATTATAAATTATTAAGAGTTAATCATGACGACAATTAGTATCTTTTATGATTCTAATCACTTAATTTTATGGTTTTTTATAGATAAATAATATGGATTTGATATTAAAAACCGTCGATGGGACAACCGTAAATGTACTAGAAAAATTTAATAATAAGCCTATCTTGGCAGTTTTTTATCACACCTCTTGTTTAGGGTGCACGGGTCGTGCGCTTCCTTTAGCTTATGATTTATCAAAAGAATTTTCTTTTGTACATTTGGTAGTTATACATGTAGGATTCAGACATTTAAAAGTCACAAAAGAAGAGATTTATCAGGTTTTTACAGATGGTCAACCTCCATTTAAAATCTATATTGATGAAGAAGCCATTAATTATGAAAGATATCAGGCAGAGGGAACCCCGCATTGGCTTATTTTTGATAAAAATAAGGAATTAAAGTATTCTGTATTTGGATCGCAAGCCAATGCGAGCAATAGACTATACTATGCCCTAGAAGAAATGAGGCAAACAAATTAACGGGTGTTTAATTTTTTTATAAATTAGGTGGTTTAAGTCGGCTTAGTCCAAGTATTTTAGTTTTTGTATTCGAATAGTACACAATTTAGAGGAAAAAACCCTGATATAACCAAGATTAGGGTACCTCAAATTTATCCTTTTTACTTAATAAAATAAAAAAGTTTTTTTCACAATTATAAATTTATAAAAAATTGTACCTTTGCCATATGAAGGATATAGCAGAATTGTTAGCACGTATTTTAATCTCATTCGTATTTATTTACGAGGCATTGGATGCATTGGTTTTTTATAGTAAAACGAAAGCAACAATGACTGTTTACGGAATATTATGGAAGCAGGATTTTTTACTTAAAACATTGATTGCATTTTTAATATTAGGTAGTCTGATGGTCTTGGTAGGCTACTTAGCCAGATTAGGTTCTTTTTTACTCTTACTCTATTGGTTGCCGTTTACACTAATTGTGTATTCTTTTTGGAATGATCCACCAGAATTTAAACAAATTCATGCCCTTTATTTTATGAGAAATTTAGCTTTAATAGGTGGATTATTACTTATTATGGCCAATGGGGCGGGGAAGTACAGTATCAAAAGACTTATTTATTTTATGAGACTGCCTAAATAATATTTCTATTATGAGCATTAAGTTATATGTGTTATCATTGTTTGCAAAATATACAGCCAATAGTATTAATAAGTGGCGGAAAACTGCTGTCGATGATCAAAAAAAGATATTAAAAAGCCTTGTCACCAAAGCACAATATACTCAATTTGGTAAGGATCATAATTTTTTGAATATTAAGAGTTATGAAGATTTCAAAAATTCAGTTCCTATCCGTGATTATGAAGGACTAAGAGCCTATGTGGATAGGATAATAGCTGGCGAAAAGGATGTTTTATGGCCTGGTAAACCCAAATATTTTGCTAAAACCTCGGGCACTACAAGTGGTGTAAAATACATACCTATAACCCATGACAGTATGCCTAATCATATTCATACTGCGCGTAACGCCATGTTTAATTATTTTCATCAATCCGGCAATGTAGGTGTATTTAAAGGTAAACTAATATTTTTGAGTGGTTCTCCTACTTTAGATGTAAAGGGAGGGATACCTACAGGTAGGCTTTCGGGTATCGTCAACCATGAAGTGCCCAGCTGGATACGCACCAATCAACTTCCTTCACTGCCAACTAATTGTATTGAGGATTGGGAAGAAAAATTGGAAAATATTGTCCGTGAGACAGTTAGTGAGGATATGCGCCTTATAAGTGGTATTCCACCCTGGGTGCAAATGTACTATGAGAGACTTTTGGAAGTGACAGGAAAAAAGACGGTTAAAGAAGTCTTTCCCAATTTTAGTCTTTTTATGTATGGTGGTGTGAATTTTGAACCATATAGATCTAAGTTGGAAGAGTTGATAGGCGGAAAAGTAGACAGTATAGAAACATTTCCTGCCTCCGAGGGATTCATTGCTTTTCAAGATGATATGCATGATTCAGGATTGTTGCTGAATACTAATTCAGGTATATTTTTCGAATTCATTCCTTTGGAAGAGATTGGTAAAGAAAATCCTGAGCGTTATATGCTTGATCAGGTAAGAATGAATAAAGATTATGCCATCATCATTAATAATAATGCTGGTCTTTGGGGCTATGATATCGGTGATTGTGTAAGATTTGTAAGTTTAAATCCCTATAAACTTTTAGTGACCGGGCGGGTCAAGCATTATATTTCAGCTTTTGGAGAACATGTCATTGGTAAGGAGGTTGAAGAAGCTATTCTTAATGTGGCCCAAAATTATAATGTGAGCATAGTAGAGTTTACTGTTGCGCCGCAGGTCAATCCACCTGAAGGTGGTACGCCTTATCATGAATGGTTTGTAGAGTTTGCTATCCCACCCGGTGATTTAGATGCATTTGCGCTCGAGGTGGATAGTTCCATGTGTGAACAAAACATTTATTATGATGACTTAATGAAGGGAAATATTTTAAGACCCTTGAGGTTGCGTGTTTTACAAAAGGATAGCTTCAGAAATTATATGAAATCGGAAGGGAAATTAGGTGGTCAAAATAAAGTTCCTAGATTAAGCAATGATCGAAAGTTGGCAGATAAATTAAAAAATTATATCACCTAAGCATATACAGGTCTCCAGCTTGCGCCAAATTTCTCCACCAAGATATTGTCATATTTGTCTGCCTGAACCAGAAGGTTTCCTATCATGTTTTTAAGAGTAGGCACATTAAGGTGTTGTTCAAAAACTATAAGTGATAAAATGATTTTTTCACTGACCACTGAAAAGCTAATACCATTCAAAATATTATTTTGTTGAAGTAGAAAGGTATAAATAGCATCGATGTTGTCTTCTGGGATGATACACAGATAAGCATCAGCCATGATTATTCCATTTTTTTCAACATAGGAAATATTAAGTGACGAACTACCACGGACTAGCACCCAATTGTTAACACCTTGCTGAACTAACTGTGCATCATATCCCAATGAAATTATTACCTCTTCTATTATTCTAATAATTCCCAAGGAAATGATTGTTTCACTACTCCCATTTTTATTTACCTCTTTGCTGCATGAAGGACATTTTACACCAAGTTTTCCTTTTCCATTTAAAAAATTATTTATCGAGTTTTGGATATATACAGATGTCACAAAGCAATTATTGAGTGACTCTTTAGAGAAATTTTGGACATGAAGACCTAAAAATTTACCCCATTCGTTAACAATAGGACCGTTTACCAATTTATCACTATTGTTTTCTTTAAGTTTAAAGTATTTTATTTCATTTGATGGATTATTGTCATAGTCTATCTGGCCCTCCAAGATTGAATGAGTTAAGTAATCCCATGAATAGACTTTCAAGTTTTCACTCATTAATACTTCCAATTCTATAGTTACCCTTTCATTATATAATGATGGTGGGCATTCCAAAAAAGCTAAATCAAATGTTTTATCAATGTATAGCACTTTTACTTTATGTTTATTTTGTCTTTCGTCGATTATACAGACGACCTTATGGGCCCTTACCACGTGCTCATTAGTGATAATAATATTATGTTTAATGTCAATATATCCTAAACCCCAACTATACTGAGTTGAAATTTTGATTGTAATGTTTTTAAGAATATGTGAAACGATTTTTGGATTCATGTAAAAAAGTATTTTAGTAGGAGTTAATTCTTTTTTCAGGAATATTACAATCTATTATGGCTGACAAAAAAGACCCGGTAAAAATAAATATATTACCTGATTTTAATAATTTATGGTTGAATGATAAGCTTGAGTAATTAACTTTATTTTGGTTAATTATGGCCTTAATCTCACTTTTTATTTTTTTGAGGTTTAAAGTACTGTTTTTAAAATAAAAATCATTTTTATAACCCAAATCTTTAAAAAAATTATGATGCCTAACCTGATAATACAACACAAATAAATCTTCTAGAGGTTTGGGCAGTACATAAGAATACAATACAAAACCTACCACATAGTCCCAGATGGCCAAAGCACAACTCTCAAATCCATTACTATAATACCATTGTGCCTCTTCAAAATGAAGATTGATAAGGTTTTTTATTTTTTCATTTTTGACAGATTGAGCATCACCAAAAGTAGAAATTACTTCATATAATTCTTTTTCAAAATTTTCAAAAGTCATATTACTTAATGTGTTTACAATTTGCATCATGGAGTCATTTTTTTTATGTATATTCATGTAGTGATTTTTAGTGTGTAGATCATGAATATAGCGTGTACTCTCCAATATTATACCTTCTGGCTTGAGTAAAAAGTCAATTTTGTAGAAAAGACCAAGAATTTGATAAGTCAATGCACCTGGATAGCGACGATATAGAGCCTCATATTCTTGGAGTTCTTGACTTAATTTTTCAATTTCAGATTTAAAAAATTTAAACTTAATTTTTTTTTCATTGTCAGAAATCTGACGAATATGCTCCATGTTGATGGCCGACTGATAGCCGTATTTACTTAGTAATACATCATCTCTTTTATCAGCTAGACAGGCTAGTTCTTTGAGTCCATTATATACTTTTTGTGGCGTAGCGTCTTCAATAAATGAATCAAAAATCAATAATAAATTATTATCTTTGTCCAGCGCATATCTTGAATATTCCAATTTATAGTTTGACACTAAGGCCTCTTGCATGAGCTTTATATCAGGTGTTGCCAGATTGATAATTTTTGCGTATGCTTTAAAATGTTCGTGGTCCACGACCCCTTCTATTATCATAGAACCCTGAGAAAGCTTAAAAGATAGCTGACCTTTGGATAATTTGTATTGTATATTATCTACTTCCTGTCTTTTTAAAAAATCAAAAAAGCATTGATGGCTAGCTATATACTTTTTGTTTTCAAAATACTTATTTGATTGCTCCCAAAGGTGGTATTTCTCTTCCTGATGGTATAAGTCTGAGTACCTACCCATCTGCATTGAAGGATTATAATATTTAAATGGTTTCAATAATTTTGAAAAAATCTTCACAATATCTTCTTAATACTTTTTATTTTTTTAAATTTGTCAATTTAATTAATGATGTATGAAACTCAGAACAGAACTCAAAGTTGATAAATTACCCATAACTATCACCCATCACACACCAATACTATTTTTGGGTTCTTGTTTTAGTGAGAATATGGGTAACAATCTGCAAAAGTATAAATTTAAATGTATTGTTAATCCATTTGGAACAATCTTTAATCCAATTTCTATCGCCTACTTATTAAAAAGGTCTGTAAATTGCACTTTTGAAGACGAGAATTCTCTACTTCTATCTCAAGGTATTTGGGTGCATCCCAATTATCACAGTCAGTTAAGTCATGCATCCAAAAAAGAAACTTTGAATTTAATTAATTCACAAATAGAGTTCACGCATCAATATTTAAAGCAGTGTAAAGTGATATTTTTGACCTTGGGAACTTCTATAGCTTACCAATTAAGCGAAAGCTCAAGTGTAGTGGCCAACTGTCATAAAATTCCATCCAATAATTTTGAAAAGGTAGAATTAAAAATATCAGAAATGATAGGAGATTTACAAAAAGCCCTACATTCACTATGGGAAATTAATTCTGACATTGAAGTCGTTTTTACGGTTAGTCCAGTGCGACATATCAAAGATGGTATAGTGGAAAATAGTTTTAGTAAGGCTAGACTGCATGTAGTAGTAGATGAATTAAAAAACCTTTATAAAAAGGTATTCTATTTTCCTTCATATGAATGGGTTATGGACGACCTGAGGGATTATAGATTTTATGAGGACGATTTAATACACCCATCACCTTTAGCCGTAAAATATATTTGGGAAAGATATTGTATGTCATATTTTGACGATAAAACTATGGAAATCATAGGTGAATTAGATAGAATATTTAGTGATGAAAATCACAGACCTTTCAATATGTTTTCTGAACAGCATCAGTCTTTTCGTCATGCATTAGATTTGAGAAAGAAGCGCCTTTGGGATAAATATCCGTTTTTGAATTTATAATTGATACTATTCAAAGATGTGTAATTAGCATATATTTACACATTTTATATTTGATAAAATTAATTATATAAAATATTAATAAAATTTGGTCAAGTTAATAGTTAAAAAAATGTTAGTTTTACGCTTTAATAGTAATATTAAATCCATTAACCATCTATAAATTTAATTTTTGACAAATACTAATCAATTACATTTTATGAATATTTTTACATTATCTAAGACTTTTATTATTTATGCACTATCAATATGTTTTATATTTTTAACATCCAGTGTTTATAGCCAATGTCACATTTCTGTTACAAGCGTATTGAACCCTACTTCATGTTACGGAACTAATGGCTCTTTTATGGCTACTGCATCTAACAGCTCATGCGGTAGGGTAATGACAATTTATAAGAATAATGTCGTAATTGCCAATGGAACAGGAACTTTAGTAGTGACAAATCTGGGAGCTGGTGAGTACGAAGTAGTAGCGGAACCAGGATGTGGATGTGCTACTCCGACAGTTAGGTTTGTTACAATGAATGGAGGCCAACCTACGCCAATTTTCCCTCAAGTAAATTCAGGCTTAGGTTTTTATTCAGCGACAGACTTGAGTGTTTGTAAAAATACCACAGTAAGTTTAGGAATTCAATCTGTAGGAACACAAGGGCTTTTTATTGAAGGGCCTAATGGATTTTCTAGCCATACTCCAACAGCTTCATCCTATTGGACTTTAAACAATGTTCAGCCCCATCAATCTGGAGTTTATACGATTACTTACACTAACGCGAGAGGCTGTATATCTTCGACAGAGATAGAATTGTTTGTAGGTAATTTAAATGTGGAGACTCGACCAGATACTTCGATTTGTAATGGGGGCAGTATTATATTGCCCACTTTTGTAACCAATGCTGAAACTTGTTTAGAGTCTTGTCCTGATAATATAGATTCTCTTTTAGTAAGATGGACATTAGACCAATGTGAAGCTTCTTCAACATTTAATATGTTAGACTTTAGTGAATTTGTGCCGGAATATCCATCAGATGGCGAATGCATTTTAGTCACAGCTTCTAACATGTATAAAACTCATGGAGACCATTCTTGTACACCAGTTTTGGGTAGTTATGATGGAGATATTGGTGTTTGTACACCAGCTATGAATAGTTGTAGCGCGTCTGATTATAACTCTAATAATGCTATAAAAGTAGAGGTCACAATTACTCCAGATCAAGCTGGTAGGTTAACAAAATTTACGTTTAGCGAGCAATCACCTTTAAACTGGATTACCACAAATGGTTCCACGGGTGTTAATAATTACAATACTAAATTTCTTATTCGCGTTTACAAAAATGATATATTAGCATATTCAGAAGACGAATTAAATACGGAGCGAACATGGACTCTCAAAGAGTTTGATTTTACAATGATACCTGCGTTTGAAATTAATGAAACTTCAACTTTTAGGTTTGAATTAATGGGCTATTGTGTCGTTCCAAGAGGTGGGAATATGTCAGGTTGGGAAATTAATGACATTCAAGTTTTTGGCGGTTGTTGTACAGGATTATCTTCAAATGATCAAGTAACTTACCTCTGGTCCACAGGAGAAACTTCTTCAAGTATATCCGTATCACCTACAGAAACTACAACATACGTTGTCACTGTGACGGATTGTGGTGGATGTATGGATACGGATTCAGTTACGGTGTCTATTATTCCTTTTGCTTCAGTTGCCATTTCGGGTGATACAATAATATGTGTTGGAGAAAGCACCATTTTGACAGCATCAGGCGGCGACAACTATGTATGGAGTAC
Source organism: Saprospiraceae bacterium (assembly GCA_036782555.1). Taxonomy (GTDB): domain Bacteria; phylum Bacteroidota; class Bacteroidia; order Chitinophagales; family Saprospiraceae; genus OLB9. Next base: position 1,352 of record DAIPYV010000078.1, on the reverse strand, counting down.
GGGCGACACCACAGCTAGCATCACAGTTAGCCCGATGGCCACAACCACCTATAGTGTGACAGTCACAAGTGCAGACGGCTGCGAAGCTGAATCAACAGTCACGGTAACAGTCAATAACACACCAGTAGCCGTGATCACGAGTAATACCACGATATGTTTAGGAGAGAGCACAACGTTGACAGCCTCAGGCGGCAATACTTATGTATGGAGTACAGGTGACACCACCGCTAGTATCACAGTTAGTCCAATGACCACAACCACCTACGGTGTCACCGTAACGAGCGAAGATGGTTGTGAAGCAGAAGCGACTGTTACGGTAACAATAACAGTTGGTGATACACTGACAGTCAACATTATAGGGAACACAATATTGTGTGAGGGAGAGAGTACCACTTTAACAGCCTCAGGCGGTGACAGCTATGTATGGAGTACAGGCGACAATACCGCCAGCATCACAGTAAGCCCAATGATTACAACAACATATAGTGTTACGGTAACAAGTGCAAACGGCTGTGAAGATGAAACGACAGTAACAGTAACAGTTAATCCACTTCCAACAGTAGTTATTTCATGTCCACCAGGAGTTTGTATTGGAGATTCGGCTACTTTGGTGGCTTCAGGTGGTATAAGCTATATATGGAATACCGGACAAACAACACCTTCTATCACAGTGATTCCATTGGTTAATACGAGATACACAGTGACTGTTACCGATGCAAATGGTTGTCAAGCTACAAGTTCTCATGCAATAGCAGTATTCCCTAAACCAACTGCAACAATAAGTGGAAATACTTTAATTTGCTTTGGACAAAATACAACTTTAACTGCTTCGGGCGGTACAACATATTTATGGAATACTGGCGAGACAACATCATCTATAACAGTAAGCCCTTTAATAAATACCACTTATTCTGTCACCGTAACAAATGATGAAGAGTGTAGTGACGAAACTTTAATAACAGTCATAGTAAAACCTCAAACACCAATTACAATATCAGGCGATGCAATATTGTGTTTAGGCGAAAGCACAACATTGACAGTATCAGGCGGCAATACTTATGTATGGAGTACAGGTGACACCAATGCCAGCATCACAGTTAGTCCTTTAACTACAACCACCTACAGTGTGACAGTCACGAGTGCAGACGGCTGCGAATCTGAAACAACAGGCACTGTAACAGTCAATGACAAACCGACAGTTGTCATCACAGGTAATACCACCATATGTTTAGGAGAAAGCACAACTTTAACAGCCTCAGGCGGAAATACTTATGTGTGGAGCACAGGCGACACCACTGCTAGTATCACAGTCAGTCCGATGACCATAACCACTTATAGTGTGACAGTCACAA
>DAIPYV010000077.1:0-15554 GCA_036782555.1 Saprospiraceae bacterium | reverse complement strand
CTTGAATAAAAAGAATAAGAGCTACTGATGCTAGCAGCGCCAATGAGGTATTTGTGTTCAGGATATTTCTGAGTAACAACAGCTATACCTTGCCATAGAATAAATAGAGGGAAGGGCTTGTTTTGATAAGATTTTTGAATAAAGGCACGTCCCATTTCGATGCTTTGACTTAATACTTCTTTCATTTCTCCTTTCATTTTAAATAGCTTTGTCAAATAAAAACCTTTTTTACCATAAATTGAGTAAACTTCATTTCCCAAAGCCATTCTATAGGCGCCTACTATTTGTTTATTCTTTTTATCCCATAGCAAAAGATGATGATAATGAAAATCAAAAATATCAATATCTAAAGACTTTGATGTCCCTTCACCTACATCTCGGAATGTGATTTCTCTCAATCTACCTAATTCATTAATAAGTTCAGGATAACTGTTTAATCGAGCGAAAAATATCTCATAATCACCTTTACAAAACAACAAACTTCCGTTCAGAGTCAATTGATTAAAAATCTCTGTAACCTCAGCTAAAGGCTCACTACTTATTGCCAACTCTTTAGTGCGTAAAAATCTTTTAATATCTAATTTTAATCGAAGTTTAAAGGGTTCTTTAAACAAATAAGTTTTACTGCGTAAAAAATCACCATAGGCATGTATGTCTTTATACTCATTTTGCTCCTCTGCCGAAATGGGATTACCAATACGTACCACAACTTTTTTATTTTTTGCCTTGACAACTTCAGAGGGTAAACTTGCGGTGCGCAGTTGGCCATTGAGAGCACTCAACCAATAGAATATATTACTATTTTTGGCGTGAAAATAAATAGGAACTACTGGTATATTGGCTTTTTTGATAAGTTTTAATACACTCAATTCCCATGGTTTGTCTACTATTTCTCCATAAAAACGTGATTGCCGCATAGATACTTCTCCCGCAGGAAATATGCCTAATGGATTACCCTCAGAAATTTGTTTTAATGCTTGTCTAATACCCGCACCGCTGCTAAAAATCTCTTTGCGAGTTTCAAAAGGATTCACAGCACATATATCATCGCCAATAGGCTTGATTTTTTTTAAAATGAAATTAGCTAAAATTTTAGATTCAGGATTATGGGTCAATAGTATTTTTAACATTATTAGTCCATCTATAGCACCTAAAGGATGGTTGGCCACAGCTATAAAAGGTCCTTTACGGGGCAGTCTCTTGATATCGGTAGGCGAAATTTCCAATAGGATACCTAAATCATCCAAAATAGCCTCAACGAAGTCTAAACTACTCAAGTTATTATATCTATCATATAAATCATTGATATTTTTAATCTTTAATATATTTAATAACACGTTAGCAATATGAAAACCCAAAGGACCATATTTTTGCAATTTTAAGGACTTAGTTAAATCTTCATTTGAAACTAGAGGCATAATCTTAAATTTGCACAAAGTAAGTACAATTTAATCACTAGAAGCCTTGACAATTTTAAATTTAATGTAAAGTTAATGCAACGATAAAGACCTCTATTCAATTAATCTAAAGAAATACTTACATTAATACCAAAATGATCAGAAATAGGTGTCACTCCATCAAATATACAATGAGCATGATGAATAGAAGTGGGCTGTTTTATAAAAATATAGTCCAACTTAGTAATAGGTTCCTTTTTACTCACATAAAAATTTCTTTGATTGTTCATGGTCAAATCCTTTTTATTTATTATCGGGCTTGTATCTTTAAAACCCATTGAATCCACAATAAAATCATATACAATAGAAGATTCAGCCTCGGGTAGATGAATATTAAAATCACCTAAAAATATTGTCTGTTTTATGTTGCCATTATTCAATTTCGCTAAAATACTATCCAAATATATTATTTGAACTAAACGAAACATTTCAGCTTTTGCACTATTACCAGCATGAAGATGGGTGTTGACTACCCGTATTGTGTCATTTCCTTTTTTAATATCTGTGACTAAAAAACCCTTTTTCCCGACTTTCTCAATAAAGCTTGACTCTTTAAGCTGTGGAAAAGGATAAAAATTTTCATCTATAACTGGGTATTTTGAATAAGTCATTAATCCACCAAAACAATCCAATTTTATACCTAGCTTAAATTTTCGTTCACAACTACAATCTGACTTGGTAAAATAATTATTAGACAAAAATGTATCATAAAGTTTTTTTCTGATTACTTTATGAAAGGTTTCTTGTAATCCGATAATATCTGTGTCAAGGTGAATAAGGCTGTCTGGCATTACTTGAAACCGTGATTTTTGATTATATCTCGGTAAGTTTATTGGTAATCCCCATATATTAAATGTGGTGACTTGAAGGGTTTTGAAACTATATTGCTCATAAATCATCATAGAATAACCAAACTTTAATGAATGGATTGGATAGGTAGATCCAAAACACAAGGGCAACAAACTAATTAGAAAAAAACTTGTTAATACTTTTGGTTTCATGGTTTTATTTTACCACAAAATTCTGCATTATATATTAATAAAATCTTAATGTAATATTATCCAATTGTGAGTTCTGCTGGTCACATCTTAGATATGATTAAAAAACAAAATGCTAATCGTGCTTTACAAATAGCACGAAAAGAGAAGTATCTGAAGAACTTTAATAAATTTGAAACAGTTTCAAATAGTAAATCCTACAATGTAGAAAAGTTTGGTAATAAAAGTACCTCTGAACTTAATGAAGCTAAAGAAAAAGCCATATCAGAAGTTAGATTACATGAGCGCAAAATATGGATAAAGACAATTTGCTTACTAATGCTATTTGTCTTAGTGATATACTTAATAATCAAATAAGAATCCCAAATATTTCGCACCAAAGATTACTTAGCAGCTTTGGCGTGGTCGGCCAAAAACTGAGCCAATCCAATATCCGTCAATGGATGCTTTAAAAGTCCTAATATGCTTGATAATGGACAAGTCACTATATCAGCGCCCGCTTTGGCAGCTTGGACAATATGCAACGGTGTACGAATAGATGCAGCAAGAATTTCGGTCATATAGCCTTGAATAGAATAAATATTAGAAATTTCTTCAATGAGTGCTATCCCATCCCAGGAAATATCATCGACCCTGCCCACAAACGGTGACAGGTAAGTTGCCCCAGCTTTTGCAGCCAATATAGCTTGCCCCGCTGAGAAAATTAAAGTACAGTTGGTGTTGATACCGTTGTCAGAAAAATAAGATATCGCTTTTACGCCGTCTTTAGTCATGGGGACTTTTACAACAATATTTTCAGCTATATCAGCTAATCTTTCTCCCTCCTTTATCATTCCATCAAAGTCAGTAGCTATCACCTCTGCGCTGACATCACCTTCTACAAGTTCCGCAATAGTTTTGTAATGCTGGAGGATATTTTTTTCTCCCGTGATACCTTCTTTGGCCATCAACGATGGATTGGTAGTAACACCATCTAAAATACCTAAATCTAAAGATTCTTTAATTTGGTCAATATTAGCTGTATCAATAAAAAACTTCATGGAGATTGAATTTATGAGGAATGAATAAAAAAATATGAGGAGACATGCCGCACCGCTCAACCTCCTACCCTTGCTGTATTTCTACCCTGGGGGAGTTCAGAAGGAGCTGGTCGCATGTTCCTCACGGCGCAAAGGTAAGACTTTTTTAGAATTTTTATAGAAAGATTATTTATATTATCATTTTGATTTTTTTCTTTTTAGTTTAAGTAATTATTTATCAATGTAATAGATAAAAAAAAAGAACCCCCTTCGACTTTTCGAAGCGGGGTCCCATCCCAAAAACAGTAAATTCTTTATAGAAAATATTAATCTATGACAACCATCTTTTTAGTAGCTTTAAAATCAGCTACCTCCAATGTATAGTAGAATACTCCGGCACTTCCCATTTCTCCTCTCTCTACCTCTACTACATTGTATCCCTTACTAAAAGTACCGTCTATCACCTTCACAGCTCTGCCCGTTACATCATAAATAGTAACTTTAGCTATTGATTCTTTTGGAAGATCAAATCCAATAGAAGTCGTACCTCTGAATGGGTTAGGTGTATTTTGATAAAGTACTATATCCGTATTAGTTCTTTGATTGACGTTAAACTGTAAATTCATTACATGCAATTCAGATGTATAAGCTTCTGATTTTGTAACAAGTGAATTTACCCAAACTGAATTATTTAATGCTCCAGCTGTCTTAGCTTGTAAAGTCACTCTAAATAAGTTCTGTCCTTCAGATAAGTATAAACCGTTTTCATTACCATAACTTACAGTCAGAATACCTTCTGCCAATCTATTGAATCCAAAATTATTGTCAGTCATACCAGGTATCGTACCATCTACAGAAAGTAAATTGTACATTTCGGCATCAAAATTGAATGTAAATTGGAATCCACCGATGTGAGCAGCTTCATTGACACTAAAAGGTACCTCCAAAGTCTGACCAGACTCAAATTGAACATTTTCAGTGGATAATGCCAAAATACTTCTGTTCCTAGATTCAATGATAGCACTCTTTCCGTTTGAAGTCACATTACCGTTTACATCTCCGACTTTGATCGCAACAAAATCTACTTTTTTGTCTGCATCAAGTGTCTCTATTTCACACATTTCTGGTATGGCCTCAGCATAGGCCTGATTAGCATTTATGAATACATAATTTTTATCAACAAACCTCCATGATTCATTATTCGTAAACTCTTGAGCCACACCCAAAATTACTTTTCTCAATTCAGTTAAGTCAGCTGCAGTAAGTCTATTATCCTTATTGATATCAGCTGCAATCTGCTTGTAAGGAGAGGTAATCTCCGCTATACCTAAAATATGTCGCTGAATCATTACCAAATCCAATGTAGATACACCATTCATGATATCATTATTTTTTGATGCTTTTACAAAATAGTTGGCTCTTTCTATGAGATCATCAAACATGAACTGACCATCTTGATTTGTCATTGCATCCATTTCTGTACCTGAGAGCTCCACAAATGTGTTCGCTATAGGCAGTGCTTCTTCAGTCTCTACAGTACCCTCAACTACAAATCTTCCAGCTGGTAATGGCGGACATACGCCAAAGTTATCTTGGATAGTAATGAAGGTAGAACAGAAATCTTGAATCAAATTACCCATAGGAGTTATGACACCTACATAGATATCTAAATCTACTCTTGGTCTATCTGCACAAGTAAATTGTCTTACCATAGATAAAACAGGCCTTCCATTAGCATCTAAAGTAATAGGCTCAAAAGAGTGTAAAATCTCATATCCACAAGGGTGCTCACTACCTGCGTCCCAATCTTTAGCCCAAATCTCGACCATACCAGAGTCCGCAGTGCCATCTCCATTAGTATCTACTGGCATCAATGAAGTCGCCAATCCATTTATGCAATAAGGAGTCGGAGCTTTACAATTGGCAATTGTGAATAATTGCTCACACTTAGTTAAGTTACCACATCTGTCTTCAAAAGACCATTCTATTCTGTGTGTACCTACAGGATAAGTACCACTTGCATCTACTGTATTTACAAAACTATTACCAACGCCCGTAGAAATTCCAGATTTTGAGTACCTTGGGTCGACAGAGCCGTTTGAAAGCGTTTCGAATATTTTGTCATTAAATAGATCTATTTTATATGAAAATCTTAAGTTTTGTGTACAGTTATCATTAGCTGATGCTATCAATTCGATATAACCCGCTTGACATGTTGCGTCATATGTACATACTTCTTTTGGTCCACAATCACTTAAAATAATAGGTTTTACAAAATCGTTAACCTTAATTACTTGCGTGTGCGTCCATGTTCTGTATTCTCTACCTCCATTGCTCTCATAGTATTGACACCAGTCGATAACAGTCCAATGTCTCAATATTTTAAAACAGGCCTCTCCACTTGTATTGTTAAAGTAAAAAATTTGATCTTTCCAATCAGCTCCTACCAAACTACATGTATTGTCAGCTATTAAATCAGGTCTACCCAATATATCAGGGCTTAATGCTGGAGATTCTGGGTCTGTACAGCCTTCTATCTCCACATCCAATGGCCATCTATTAGCCGTCATTGAGAAATTAGAATCTCCTATCACATTAATAATCTGTGTACATGTTCTTGTTTCAGTACCTCTTACGGCTGTAAATGTACGTGTAATAGTACCAATTCTACAGCTATTGAGATCATGTGTAAATGACTCTTGTATCACACCATTAGTACAGTTACCTACTAATGTAGCTTCACCAAATCGACTCTTCAATCCATCCACCGATAAATCAAAATATTCTAAACATGTCACTGTCTGATGAGGTGGACACGAAATAACTATAGGTTGTTTGTCTTGTACACTGGCATTCACCATACATTCATTCCAATTACCTGACTTATCAATAGCACGCATAATAACTACCTCAGGAGAACTAGATATATCAGCACAACAAAACTCAACGAAATCTCCATAAGCTTCACACACATTGTCTATTTCCACGACATAAATCCACTCATCTTGATCACAATTGTCATGTGTTTGAGTAAACCATCTGCCGTCCATACCTCCTACAGCGTCTCTAACAGTAACCCATATAGATTGAGTACCGATAGAACTTCTATTGATAGGTTCACCTGTTGCCCAATTTCTGTACGTGGCGTTTTGACCACCTATCCAAACAAACTCATTTTTATTCTTTTCATCTCTAAGACCGATCAAATAATCCAGTCCTAATCTCCAATCCTTTACTCTTGCATGGACCCAAGTTCCTTCTGCACTATCATTGATTGATGTTAAATATCCTCCTACAGCCGCAGCTGTTTTCATAGCTACTTTAGGGTTGGCTTTATGTTTAGAAGCATAATAATGGTGAGGTGTTGGCTCTCCAGGTCTTTGATATTCTCCTAAGTATGTAAAACCTTCAATTGTAGGTACTTTACATGGTAGACAATTGCTGTTATCCATTCTTCTTACCAAAACTTTAGCTAAATCGCACTCATCATAACTACCTTCATTAAATGAAGTCGCTGGTACCCACGCTTTACCTCCTGTAGTTAACCCAACTACGGTATTTTGTCTGCATACCGCGACAGGCGGTGTATTATCTTCTACAAATAATAGTATAGAGTCACGACTCTGATTGTGGCATTCATCAAATGCAGTATATACTAGCGTATTACATCCCACAGGTAATCTTATAAAATTATCACCTCCCGTTACTGTCAAATCACTCATCTGAGCTAAGTAATTGCCCTCTGAATCTATAACCTGAACACTATATTTCAGTTTGTCCATTGGAGAACAATTGTCTGATAAAGTCGGCTTTTGAATACGATACATAGCCTCACATGCATGTCCATGTGTTGACACTTCGTCATTTTGAAGACCTGAAATAACTGGTGCTTTGTCATCAATTATCTCAATCATTTGTACCAATTCTAAAATTCTATTATTGCATGACCAATCTATGATTTTCCATGTACGCAATATTTTTTGAGTACACTTATGCATAGGAAGCTGCATATCTGTGTACGAAGTTACGATATTACAATGTGGTGCATCAGGGTTTAATGCTACAGTGGCAGGAATAGGTCCCGTGATATTTGATATCATTAATTCAGTCCACCTCAAGTTATTATTTGTTCTTACTCTGATACAAAACATATCATCAGCTACAACACCAACAGATTCTGTTCCAGATTGCATGACATCGCCTGGTCCGCTTGTAGTCAGATTAGTCCATGGACTATTATTTAGACTCCATTGAGCATGGTCACCGTTAAAGTTTCCTGTTGGAGGTGTACTTCCTTGCATTAATGCTGACCAACTAAATCCGATATTTCCAGTACCTGTAGCGGTAACACAGATTTGTGCACCCATACCTGCAGATGTACCCGTGTCAGTACCTCCATTCATTCTAATATTACCATTAGCTGGATTAATATCTACCTTACCCGCTCCCCTCGTCGAAGCCATCCAAGGCATACGAGATGGTACACCTGTGCCCACAGCTGTTCCAATATTTACAGGAGATGGATGACCAGCAAAGGGCTGTCCAGCTGGTATTCTTGCGTAAGGTTCATCACATTTTAGCACTCTATTTGAGATACCTGTGATGTCATTAGAAGCGAAAGCTCTAATATAAATCACAACATGACAATCTGTATCTGACATATTTCCATATCCATCTACAGCTCTAAAAGTTCTCCTGATCAATTTTAATGTATCAGGACCTGCAAATCCTGCCACATTATCACAATTGTTAACTACAATATCCTCACCTACTTGAAATACATCTGCCAATTTACAATTGTCTAATGCAGATGGTAGAAAAGCAGGTACTGGCAGACATTGTGATATGACTACAGTATCAGGTGTGTCATTTTCCCATCTTGGCTTCATCTTATCCTCGATAAGAATTGTTGACCAGCACGAGTTTTGACCATCAGCGGTAGCAACTTTGGCATAAATAGTCTTGCCGACAAAAAGTCTAGCATCATCTAAAAAGGCCGAACCAGTACCTGTAGCAATAACACCTGTAGTAGGTGTTCTCATTAATGTGACTACTGCGGAAGATGTCCCACCACATGTAGATCCATTAGCTAATACTTGTTCTGCGGAAATTGTAGCACTACATTCTTCATCCACAGAGACATTTAGAGTACCTTTACAAGCACACGATTGTGATGTGGCTAAATTAAAAGTACTCAGTGTGAGCACAAAAGAAAGACCCATAAGTCTTAACCATGTACTGAATTGAGTTGAATTTGTTCCATTCATGAGATCCAAATTTTGAGTTTAAATGAAATAAAAAAATTTTACTGTTATGGGAAATTAGGCCAAGCCTTAGCTCAAGCACCTATGTCCCTGTAACTTTGAAATAAAAAATTAACACATTAGTAGCTAAGCCACTAATTTCATTTCTGGATCTATTATCTAACTTATGGTTGGTTTTTTTAATACATAATAGTATATACTACTACAATTGTATTTACAATTAATTTATCCGGTTCTAAAAGACAAATTAATTTTCAAAAAAAAATCTAATCTATCGTCTTTATAGATATTAAACATTTAAGTAATCTATAAAAAATTGTATAGGACTATTATGTATTCCGGTTGGATTTTTATGAAGGTTCTTGAATAGTTTCTCACGCTATTCGGGGACAAAGTTATAAGTGTTTTCACATATAAAAAAATTTTATGGGAAAAAAATACATATATTTTCATACATAACATATAAATAATTGATTAACAATACTAAAAGAATATATATTTTTTTTTATATATAAGTCAGTTTTTTTGATTTTATGTACTAATTATATGATAAGGTATATTTTAAATATATAAATTAATCATAATTTATTAAATTATTTAATATGATATTTTTTTTCATGTGTTGACAAACAAAAATAGGTGTTTAAGTTTAGCTAGCAAGAGCATAAAAACATATGTTCATTAAAGATAACTGTTCACTTATCAGCAATATGTTTAATCCTAATAAAAGACCATGCTCTTAAAAAGTGTTGAAGTGTCTATAAAAATTAGATTTTAGGTTGATCCCGTTGATCTCAATGACATTGGTTTGTATAGGTTTGGGGAAATGTGGGCGGCGGCATAGCCACGTTGACCTATTTTCGACACTTATCACCACAATACGCTGTCATCTCGAACGTATGTGAGGGATCTATTTCGTGGCGTATTAATAATTGGACAATATGCTTTAGGAGCTTAGTCAATGAAAATATTAACCTTATATTGAATCAAAAAAAAAATTAACTAGAAGAATTATATTATTCCGCATATAAGGCACCATATTGGCCTCCTATCATATCAGTGAATCATAAATATCTTTATACTTCAAAGCTGAATTGTCCCATGAAAAATCAAGACTCATGGCTCTTGCCACACAATCATTTTTAAAATCTCTATTTTGGTACATATCGAATGCTCTGCCTATAGCATGCAGCATCTGCTCAAAGTCCATATAATCGAATCTTACTCCTACACCATTGTCTTCAGTAATATCTTTAACGCTATCTTTTAACCCACCAGTCGTTCTCACTATGGGAATAGTTCCGTAACGCATAGCAAACATCTGATTAAGTCCACATGGTTCTACTCTTGAAGGCATCCAGAGAAAGTCACAACCGGCATAGATTTTATGGGACATAGCTTCATTATAAGCCAACATACAGGCCACATTAGATGGATATTTTTTAGCCACTTGGCTGAGTGCATGTTCAATGCTTTTGTCACCAGTACCGAGTACAATAAAATTGATATTCTTATGTCTTGACATCCACGTATCAATAATCCCGGCCAAAAATTCAGCGCCTTTTTCTAATACGAGTCTGCCTATAAAACCATAAAGAGGCAAAGATTCATCTAGGTCAGCTATATCGCATATTACTTTTTTATTTTTCCTCTTAAAATCTATGTGATCACCATCGTAGTGATGCTCTATCATTGGGTCATTCGTTGGATCCCACACCTCAGCATCTATACCATTGAGTATTCCTGTGCATTTCCAGTGTTCAGCTCTAAACAATCCTTCCAACCCTGCTCCATTATACATGATTTCCTGCATATAGTTAGGAGATACTGTATTGACCTTATCTGCACATCTCACAGCTGATGCTAATGGATTGATGACGCCATCCCACTCTAATAGTCCAGTTTTCCAAGTGTCAAACTGAGGCAATAAATTTTGCATGCTCCATGGAAACATACCTTGATACCTTTCATTATGGATAGTGAATACTGTAGGAGTGGATGACAAAGATTGAAACTCATAAGCATACTTCATCATGAAAGGTATCAATCCTGTATGGTGGTCATGACAATGTATGACATCAAAAGCATATATACCATCTCTTAGCCACATTAGAATTGCTCTTTGAAACGCAATATTTCTTTGTATTTCATCTCCAAAATAATACCCGTCCTTGCCAGCATAGACACCATATCTATCTGTTTTGGACGGAATATGTATAGTATAAAAGGGAAAACCCAAGATGTCATCTAAAAAATACCGCACTTCAAAATACAAATGTTCACTTCCTAAATGAAACCCACCATGATGCACTACTCTATACAACTTTCCTTCAAACCAAGGCATTTCATAAGCTGGCATGACCACACTGGTCTCTACATCTTGACGCGCAAGATATTTTGGGAGAGAACCCACTACATCAGCTAATCCGCCCACTTTGGCTACAGGATAACATTCGGCACTTGTATATAAAACTTTCATAATTAAAATTAGATTATGGTTGAACTACTTTTTTAAAATATTCATATGTCATTTTTAGACCTTCATGTCTATCAATTTTCGGATTCCAACCCAATACTTCTTGGGCACGAGTGATATCTGGCTTACGCTGTTTAGGGTCATCGACTGGTAGTGGATTATAAATGATATGAGCTTTAGGATTATTCACCAATTTTAAAATCTCTTGAGCAAAATCCAAAATTGTTATCTCAGAAGGATTACCCATATTGACTGGCAAATGATAATCACTTAACAGCAAACGATAGATGCCCTCCACTAAATCCGACACATAACAAAATGATCTCGTCTGTAATCCTTCTCCAAATACTGTAAGTCCCTCTCCTCGGATAGCCTGCGAAAAAAAAGCTGGCAATACCCTTCCATCTTCCACGCGCATACGTGGACCATAAGTATTAAATATACGGACTATACGCGTCTCTAATCCATGATATGTATGATAGGCCATCGTGATAGCTTCTTGAAATCTCTTAGCTTCGTCATATACCCCTCTAGGACCTATTGGATTGACATTGCCCCAATAATCTTCCTGCTGTGGGTGTACCAATGGATCTCCATACACCTCAGAGGTAGAAGCTATAATTATTCTTGCATTCTTTGATTTGGCCAAACCCAACAAATTATGTGTACCTAATGATCCCACCTTAAGAGTCTGAATAGGCATTTTGAGATAGTCTATCGGGCTCGCTGGTGATGCAAAATGTAATATGAAATCTAAATCTCCAGCTACATGAACATACTTAGACACATCGTGATGATGAAATTCAAAATTTTTAAGCGGGAATAGATGCTCGATATTATCCATATTGCCAGTGATGAGATTATCCATACCAATGACGTGATAGTCCTCTTGAATAAATCTATCACATAGATGTGAGCCTATAAAACCTGCTGCACCTGTTATTAATACTCTTTTCATATCATGTATTTTTTGTTATATATCACCGTTTTCTTTTAAAAAATGTGGTTAATATGCCTGAACATTCTTTGTGTTTTACTCCAAATTCAAGCTTTGTGTCTGGATGGAGAATTTCTTTACCATATCGCATAAAACCCCGTTTTTCATCACTAGTCCCATAGACTACTCTTCCTATTTGAGTCCAATAAAGTGCTCCTGCACACATCATACACGGCTCTAATGTCACAAAAAGTGTACATTCTCTCAGGTATTTACTACCCAAATAGGCAGATGCTGCTGTAATAGCTATTATTTCACCATGAGCGGTCACATCATTCAAGATTTGAGTCTGATTATGCGCTCTGGCTATGATTTGATTTTGGCACACTATGACGGCGCCCACAGGAACTTCATCTACAGCCATAGCTTTTTGAGCTTCTTTAAGAGCTTGCTCCATAAAATATTCATCTGTATAAATAGATAACATAAAAAGACAAAGTTAAAAATCGCCACAAGAAACAATTTTTTTAAGAAAATGCATGAGGATTTTTAAAAAAATCGTAATTTTGCGCATGGAAAATATAAATAATTTACCCTTATTGCCCGAAGAGGCGCTGACGTTTGATGACGTCCTATTGATACCATCATATTCTGATGTATTACCGAGAGAAGTAGATATTTCTACTCAGTTCACCACTGATATTAGAATTAATGCTCCGATAGTATCCGCGGCCATGGATACAGTGACTGAATACAAGTTGGCCATAGCTATGGCCCGGGAAGGCGGCTTGGGCATTATTCATAAAAATATGTCAATAGAAGATCAGGCTAAACAAGTCAGGACTGTAAAAAGATCAGAAAGTGGCATGATAATAGACCCTGTAGTGCTTCATCTAGATGCACAAGTCAAAGATGCTCATCACATCATGCGTGTACATAAAATAGGCGGGATTCCTGTTATTGATAGTCAAAACAGATTGGTGGGTATTCTTACTAATAGAGATTTGAGATTTGAAACAGAAGCCGAAAAGAAAGTCACAGAAATTATGACTAAAGAAAACCTCATCACGGCGCCTAAAGGGACTACCCTGCTCCAAGCCAAACACATCTTACAAAAATATAAGATAGAAAAACTTCCTGTAGTAGATGAACATGGTTACCTTATAGGATTAATCACGTACAAAGACATTATGAAGTTAGAGAACTATCCTAATGCAGCCAAAGATTCTCATGGAAGACTGATGGTAGGTGCTGGAATAGGTGTGAGTGGCGATATGTTCGATAGAGTGGAGGCGCTTGTTAGCGTGGGAGTTGATGTCATTTGTGTAGACACAGCTCATGGACACTCCAAAGGTGTGTTGGATTCCATTAAAGATATTCGTCAAAAATATAAAGATCTCCAAATAGTAGGTGGTAATGTAGCTACAGCCGATGGCGCAAAGGCTCTGGCGGATGCAGGTGTCAATGCTGTTAAAGTAGGTGTAGGTCCAGGAAGTATATGTACTACAAGGATAGTAGCTGGAGTAGGTGTACCTCAACTTTATGCTATTAGAAATGCTGCTTATGGACTCAGAGGATCCGGTATCCCTATCATAGGCGATGGAGGTATTAGATACACTGGAGATATCACTAAAGCTTTGGCAGCTGGCGCCAATTCTATCATGGCCGGTTCGCTTTTTGCAGGCACGGAAGAAGCTCCCGGTGAGACTATCCTATTTGAAGGTCGGAAATTTAAAGTTTACCGCGGTATGGGCTCACTTGGAGCTATGGAATTGGGTAGTAAAGATAGGTATTTTCAAGACGTAGAGGATGATGTTAAAAAATTAGTGCCCGAAGGTATAGAAGGAAGAGTACCGTTCAAAGGCACGGTTTCAGAGGTAATGGTCCAGTATCTAGGCGGACTTAGAGCTGGCATGGGATACTGTGGTGCCGCGCATATAGAAGATCTTAAAAAAGCCAAAATGGTCAAAATATCCGGATCTGGTATCTTAGAAAGTCACCCTCACAATATCACTATTACTAAAGAATCACCTAACTATAGTCGCAAAAGTTAAATAGAAAAAATTTAGGGCTGCGATTCATAATTTTTGTCGTTATGGAAGATGAAGTTTAATTTCAATAATTGTGGGTATCATATAGCAAATAGTTTTATATTACTGAAAACTTATATTTAATAAAAATTCATTTTCATCAAGTTATAATTTATATCTTTCTTTTTTTACTATTTATAAAACTAAAATGTTTAATTTGTTGTTGTGAAGTAGGTTCAATAATTATTTTTTATTGTACCTTTGCATATCAAAACGTAAATGAGTCTGTTTTTTAATCAGCAAAGATTGATTGTATCCTCAGATTAGAATATATTGGGTCATGCCTAAAAGAAGTAGTTTTCTTATTTTGAGACCTTAGTCGATAGAGCCCTTGTATACAGTTACCTGGGCTCTTCGCATTTTTAATACCTTTATACTAAAATTTGAATTCTTGCCATATGAAAATCTATCCCAATAAAGACGCTATCTTTCCCATAGATGGTTATGATAAATTATGCTTTTTAAAAAACATCATTAAAAATCCCAATATTATAGTGGGTGACTATACATATTACCACGATTTTGAAGATGTACATAATTTTGAAAACAATGTCAAATACCATTTTGATTTTACAGGAGACAAGCTGATAATTGGTAAATTTTGTATGATAGCTTCCGATGTCAAATTTATCATGAATGGGGCCAATCACATAACAGAAGCGATATCTTCTTTTCCTTTCGATATCTTCGGTGGAGAATGGAAAAAAGCCATGGATGAAACGGATTATCCTATAAAAGGAGATACTGTTGTAGGCAATGACGTTTGGATAGGCTATAATGCCACCATAATGCCTGGAATAAAAATAGGCGATGGCGCCATCATAGCCACAAATGCCACGGTAGTCAAAGATGTACCCCCATATAGTATAATTGGTGGTAATCCCGCTAAAATCATTAAAAAAAGATTTTCAGATGATGAAATCGAAAAACTGTGTAATGTAAAATGGTGGGACTGGGATGTGGAAACAATTACTCAAAATATTCATTGGCTTACAAGATTGAAAATCGATGAGTTGTGCAAAATATAAAGCCATTCGCAAAGCTTCATGCATAGGTTCTCTTACACATTTTAAATCAGAGCCAATAATTAGATCAGAACTAATGGAAATCTAAAAATTTCACCCCTAATTAAGCATTAGAAAATCCCTTTCTGCCCAGCTGTATGGCAATGTAAGTATTCCGAAGTTCTAAAACACAATGCGCGTTTAGTTCATTTCTTTTGGCCCTCAACCCGATTCAAAGACAGGGGAGATGGGAAGTGTTTTGATAATCGGTCTTTGTGGATTTATTTTATCTATCTTTTGCTTATTGAT
>DAIPYV010000076.1:0-15563 GCA_036782555.1 Saprospiraceae bacterium | reverse complement strand
TGGGAGAAAAACATAGTCCCTTCCAAACTTCATAATCTTCTTTGGGATAAGGGAGGATTCTAAAATTGCTCAGCCACCCTTTTTCCTGATCAAAATCATATACATGGACACCGTCTTTAGCATTCATGGCCAGCTTAGAGCCATCTGGACTAAAAGAGATTTGACCTATAGAAAATCGTTCTTCTGTATATCTTACATCTGTATTTTGGCTATGTTGCCATTCAGCCTTCCCGTCACCTACTAAAAAAAAGTCAACCTCAAAGCGTCTGTTTCTAAAAGTAACGAGCCACCATTTATCTTGGGTGTGATTGGGTATAGCTTGCATCTTTCCAGAAACAAAACGCGTTGGGTTGATTTTTTCTTTGGTAGAAACATGTGTCCCCTCATTGGTCATTTGGATATCCATGAAAAATAAAGATTCACCATAGAAATCATTGATTTGGTTATTGACCATGATATTCATGGTCAATAAGTAGTATTTTTCTATATCTATTAAATCCGGTAGCATAAGGGTATGATATTTAAATGCATACTGACCTTGATCAGCACATCCATTATTGAAAGGGTTGCCTTCATGGAAAGTGACACCATTGGATATGATTTGGGCATTGTGGTCGTAGAGATGACACCCTGTGGTGAACATATTGAAATGTCCCCGCACATCATTTGTAAAACTACTTGGACTCCCTATTTTAAAATCTTCGGCTTCCATAACGTAGGAGGCCGTGACACGTCCATCGTGAAAATCGAGTTGAGTGATGCCAAATTTTTGTTCTCTATTGGGATCATATCCAAACCGCCATTGATAATCATACAATCTCTGTGAGACCAGCCCGTGTGCTATCAATAATAACACCCATATGCTACCAGATATTTTCATGAGTTATAGTTTTACAAATTTTTTGGATATGTTATATTTTTAAATTTAGATGTTAATCTGTAGTATCACGTTTTGTGAGCTCCTGATTTCCATTGCCGTTGGAACACCTAGATAATCATTGTACTTTGTGTCCCGCGTGGGGTCGTGGATGTTTGGTAATAAAAATTTTTAAAAAATTGAAATGATTTTTTTTCATCAAAAATCATAACTCTCCAGTAGTACAAAATCGGTTGGGGTCGTAGCGTTTTTGTACTTAATAGTCATGAGTTTCGACAAAATATCGGTCCAAAGATATATGGAATATTTTATATTACCAAATTTTTAACAAAAAAAATCATAGTTTATAGAACTGGAATCTCTAAATATCAATCCACCAAACACCTCAAATACATTTGTAGAGTGTTTTTTAACCCCAAGTAAAGACTATCACAGACTAAAGCATGTCCTATGGATACCTCCTCTAAATAGGGTACAGATTCTTTAAAAAACTTGAGGTTATCTAAATTTAAATCGTGGCCCGCATTGATACCTAAATTTAATTTATGACATAGTTGCGCCGCCTCAGCAAAGGGCTGTACGGCATTGACTTTATCTATCATAAAATCATGCGCATAAGGTCCTGTATAAAATTCTATTCTATCAGCACCCAATTCTTTAGCAGCTATCAATCGTTCTGCTATGGGATCAATAAATAGGCTCACTCTAATACCGGCATCTTGAAGTTTATGAATTATGGGTTTTAAAAAGGCTTTATTCTTGACGGTGTCCCATCCATTGTCTGACGTCAGAGCTGATGGCAAATCTGGCACTAAGGTGCATTGGTGTGGCTTGTTTTTAAGCACCAAATCCATAAAATCATCGGATGGATAGCCCTCTATATTAAATTCTGTCGTTACGACTTCTTTGAGAGGTGCGATGTCATCATACCGAATATGTCTTTGGTCTGGTCTTGGATGCACGGTGATACCTTGTGCCCCGAACTCCTCACAATCTTGTGCTATGGTCAAAAGATTGGGATAATTAGCACCTCTGGAATTTCGTATAAGTGCTATTTTATTGATATTGACACTAAGTCTTACCATAAATAAACTGTTATTAGGATGTTCTTTATAAAACTAAGATTCGCTGGACGTCTTTTTAGTAATGATATCACGGATTTCTGCTGCTTTTTCATAATCCTCTTTATGCAAAGCTTCTTCTAACATCTTTTCTAATGAATTGATATTCAAATCCTCTAAGGATTTACTTCTTTTAGGCTTGTTTTGAGGGGCTGATGTGTCTGCTTCATTGTCTAAAATGACACCTGCTGAATCCATAATAAAATCATAGGTAAATATGGGACAACCATACCTTACTGCCATAGATATCGCATCTGAGGTGCGTGCATCTATAGCCAATTTTTTACCATTTTGTGAGCAAATAAGTTGAGCATAAAAGATACCATCTAATAGATTGTTGATAATCACTTCCTGAACTTCTATATCAAAGGCATCTAGGCTATTTTTGAACAAGTCGTGTGTCAATGGCCTATTAGGTGTCATATTTTCTAATGCAACAGCTATGGACTGAGCTTCAAAACCTCCTATAACTATAGGTAATCTTCGTTTACCTTGTTCTTCGCCCAGTATCACTGCATAATTATGTGATTGTGTCACACTATGAGATAAAGCCACTATGTCTAACCTGATTTTTTGCATGAAATCTACTCAATTAAAATTTGGTGACGCAAAGTTAATATTTTTTGTAATATGTTTTTAATAAATGAAGGCTAAACTATTATTTTCTTAGCTATGTAGCTTAAAACTTTAATAACTGTAAAATGTTTTGTTATCATATTTATAATTGAAAATGCCACCTTCATTTAATGTAGTACTGACAGGTCCTGAGTCCTCAGGCAAAACCACATTGGCGGCTGAGATAAGTGAAAGATTGGGGTGGCCCTATTGCGATGAGGTGGCCCGTAAATATTTGGAGAAAAGAAACGGTCCTTATTTTGAGGCTGATTTGATAGAAATAGCTCAACTTCAATCACAGCAAATAAAAATATTTTCACAGAGATATTCTCATTTTTTCTCTGATACAGATTTATTGACAATCATTATTTGGTATCAAGAAAAATATGGGGTTGATTCTCTCGATTTGAATATATGGTGGAATGACCAACTGCCCAATGGATACATTTTGTGTGCTCCAGATATACCCTGGGAGCATGACCCTTTAAGAGAAAATCCTTATGATAGAGATAGATTATTCACTATTTATGAAAATATGATTATCGACTCCGGCGTACCTTATATTATTGCTTCAGGGTGTGTAGCTAATCGAACTCAACAAGTCATTAACTTTATAAATGTGTTAAGAACTTTATAAACTAAGATTGAACCCTATCTGATTTTATCCAATAATTGACTCAATTTATGATATTCAGCGTCAGAAAGTTTTTTCATGTCGTCGTGGATTTCAGAAAACTTTTCTGTGATTTCATCGACTTTTTGCACCCCAAATTTGGTCAAACTAATATTGACTTTTCTTTTATTCTTATCACAATTGGCTCTTTTTACCAAACCTAATATTTCTAATTTATCAACCAATCGTGTTATATCTCGTCCTTTATCCAACATGACTTCTTTTATATATCCAGGAGATATGGGTTCAGGATATTTACCTCTTAATATACGCAATATGTTGAAGTGTTGGCTTTGTATTTTATAGGGTTTAAAGACTTGCAAATGGATATCTCTGAAATAATTGGCAGTGTATATGACATTAATAATTGCTTTTTCGAAATTGTCTTTAAATCTAGTTTGTTTTATGAGACTTTCAATGCTTTCCTGATTATTATTTTTTTCTGGCATAATTTAATCGAATTCTGTTTCTGAGATGTATAAACGCCAAATGGGATATCTTTGTTGTTTTTTAAGAATTGTTTAATTTTACTCAAAACTAATAAAGTATTTTTTATAAACAAAAAAATCAATAGATGATACTAACATAAGGTCTTAATTTGTAGCAAAATTAAAATATTATTTTTTTACAAAAGGGAATATTTATCTTTACATTTTGAAAAATATTTACAGCGTAAAATTTATCATTTATAAAAAAAAAATAGCTTCGCTTAGGTGTCAAAAAATAAATTTATTTTCAGACTTTAAAAAAAAATAAACATACAGCCAAATCGATAAAAAGTATAGAATATTTAAAGCGCTTGTATGATATCAAACTGTGTCAATACAATCATTTCCCCTGATAAATCCTCTGCCAATACAGCTGGTATACTCTTCGAAAGGTATTTGTTGAGCTCTTTAATAGGCAAATCTGGCTGTACCTTAGGAAAAGGTGCGGACATAATATCTTGGATGGGTTTGTCACTATTTTCCAACGGGTTAGCCAATATAAATTCCAAAATATTACTTTCTACTATTGAGCCTACAATATGGCCATTTTCAGTAACTGGCATTTGTGATATATCATGCTCTTTCATGGCTTTTAGGGCATTTTTGACAGTGGTCACACTGTCTAATGAGATGAATTTTTGATTTTTTCTTTGTGCCATTAAATCTTTTACGCGCAATTCTGTATCTAAAAACCCTCTATCTCGCATCCAGTCATCATTAAATATCTTTCCCACATACCTACTTCCATGATCGTGAAAGAGTACCACAACGACATCATCCGGTTTGAGCTGGTCTTTCATTTGTAATAGTCCCGCTAAAGCGGATCCACAGCTGTATCCTAACAGCAAACCTTCCTCTCTAGCTAATCTCCTTGCTGCTATAGCACCGTCTTTATCTGATACTTTTTCAAAATGGTCTATCAATGAAAAATCAACATTTTTGGGTAAAATATCCTCTCCAATACCTTCGGTAATATAAGGATATATCTCATTTCTGTCAAATATTCCTGTCTCGTGGTATTTTTTAAACACTGAACCATAAGTGTCTATTCCCCAAACTTTTATATTCGGATTTTTTTCCTTGAGGTATTTAGCTACACCAGAGATGGTTCCTCCTGTACCCACACCTACTACATAATGAGTGATTTTTCCATCAGTTTGTTCCCATATTTCAGGCCCCGTAGATTCGTAGTGAGCCTGTCTATTTGATAGGTTGTCATATTGATTGAGCCAACACGAATTGGGTATCTCTTTGCTTAATCTTTCAGCTACAGAATAGTAAGATCGGGGGTCATCAGGTTCAACATTCGTAGGGCATACGATGACTTCTGCACCCAATGCTTTTAATAAATCTATTTTTTCTTTACTTTGTTTATCACTTGTCGTGAATATGCATTTGTAACCCTTTACGGCTGCGGCTATGGCTATTCCCATACCTGTATTTCCTGATGTGCACTCGATAAAAGTACCTCCAGGTTGAATTTTTTTTGCCGCTATAGCGTCTTCCACCATTTTAAGTGCCATTCGGTCTTTGGTTGAATGTCCAGGATTAAATGTTTCTATTTTTCCCAACACAATACAAGGCAAATCAGCAACTACCTTATTGAGCTTTACTAAGGGCGTATTACCTATCGTGTCCAATATATTATTGTAATAGTGCATATATTCTTAAATTTTACACAAAGATACAGCCTTTCAATATTTTTTTTGGACAATATTGAGTACAAATTGTAATATCTTTACTTAAAATAGAAATTTAATTTACTTTTAAACCATTTATCATTACATTTGTCCAATAATTCGCAAATCACATAAAATGGCATCTTTACAAAAATATTCAGGCCAATGGTCAAATAGGACAGCCGCCCACCTCCTGCGCCGGACTACTTTCGGTACACCTTACGAAATAATCAAGGAAATGGGTCGACAAAACGTGGATGAAGTCGTCAATAGAATTTTGACACCCGTCCTGGCAGCGAGTCCCCCTATTAATGAAAATTCTGATAATGACCCTGACGTACCTATTGGCGCCACTTGGGTCAATGCGCCCTTTACACAAGGTACCAATAATTATCGAAATCAATCCTTATTAAGGTGGTCTTTTGATCTTATGATGGACACTGAGCCCAATATAAGAGAAAAAATGACTTTGTTTTGGCACAATCATTTTGTGATAGCCCAATCCAATGATGCGCGATATTCCTATATATATATAGAAAAATTGAGAAATAACTGTCTAGGTGACTTTAAGCAAATGACCAAAGACATGACTATTGATCCAGCCATGTTGATTTATCTCAATGGAAATGAAAATTCACGTCAAGCTCCAAATGAAAATTATGCACGTGAATTGTTAGAACTATTTACTGTGGGAAAAGGAGATTTAGCTGGCCCTGGAGATTACACCACATTTACTGAAGATGATGTAAGAGAAATGGCTAAATCTTTGACAGGTTGGGTTATTAATAGGGCACAACTCCAAAGCACTGGTATTTACAGACCTAATAGACACGACATAGGAAGTAAGCAACTTTCTCATAGATTTGGTAATAAAGTTATCGAAAATGGCAATGAAAACGAGTATAGCCATCTCATAGATGTTATTTTTGAAAATGATTCAGTGGCCACTCACATTGTGACAAAAATATATCGCTGGTTTGTACATCACGATATCACTCCAGTGATACAACAAAACATCATTCAGCCATTAGCTAAAATATTTAGAGAAAATAACTACCAAATAAAACCCGTATTAGAATCTTTGCTCAAGAGTGAGCATTTTTATGATGACTGCGTACATGGTGTTATGATTAAGAGTCCTTTAGATATTTTGCTTAATCCATTATGTTACTTCAAGCCTATATATCCGCAAAATGTCAATCAAAAAATCAGTAGGTTAAATGAGCTCTATGGTTTTTCGTTTGCTTTAGGAATGGGTATTTTTAACGCTCCAGATGTAGCGGGTTGGCAGCCTTATTATCAGGAACCTAGTTTCGACAGACTGTGGCTCAATTCCAATTCACTTCCAAACAGAAAATTGTATTCAGATGCTATTTGTAGTATAGGTATAGGACCAAATAATGTCAATAATAGGCTTTCATTAGATTTATTAGAAACAATTGAAAAATTCGAAAAACCCGATAACGCTGAATTAGTCATTGCTGAATTGTCCCTTATGATGTTTCCCAAACCTTTGGCGCAGAATCAAATAGATACGTTGCTAAATATCATTAATTTTGGCCAAACTAATGGTTGGTCCTTGGCTTATCAAGCGTATCAGGCAGCCCCCGATGTAGAAAGAAATAGAAATGCCGTCATCAATTTAGTGAGGGCCACCCTAGTTTATATGACACGCATGCCAGAATATACTTTAAGTTAAACTCCAAAATAAATAAAATGAAACGCAGACAGTTTTTACAATCAGGAAGTTTGGTGAGTCTTCCAATATTATTTGGGGGATTGGAGGTAGCAGCTATGGGGAAATCATCCCTTTTTGATATACTTGGAAACTATGATGATAGAGTGTTGGTGATAGTACGCCTTCAGGGTGGTAATGATGGACTCAATACCATCATTCCTCTAGATCAATATTCGGCATTAAGCCAAGTGAGACAAGGGCTTATTATAGAAGAGAATAGAGTGCTTAAATTAAGAGATAATTTAGGTTTGCATCCGAGTATGTCAGGCATGCAAAAGCTCTTTAATGAAGAAAAATTATCCATTATCCAATCTGTGGCTTATCCAAATCAAAATAGATCACATTTCAGATCTACAGATATATGGAGTACTGCATCAGATGCCGACAAATTTATTTCTACGGGGTGGACTGGTAGGTATTTAGACCAAGAGTACCCTGGTTTTCCTGAACAATACCCCAACGAAAATGCTCAGGATCCAATAGCCATTAGTATAGGTAATATAGTTTCCGAAACTTGTCAGGGTTCAGTAGGTAATTTTGGTTTTACTCTCGTCAATCAAGCGTCTGTTAGATTTGTAGAGGAGACAGTAGCTGCCCCATTGGACGGAACTTGTTACAGTCATGAATTAGAATATATCAGAACTTCCATTCAACAATCCAACAGCTACGCAGAGCGTGTTTTAAACGCTTTTGAAAAAGGTGAAAATAAAGTAGAGTATCCCGATCCGCGGGCTACTTCTTTAGCCACACAGCTCAAAACTGTAGCTCAGTTGATTTCTGGTGGTCTTCAAACAAAGATTTATGTAGTGACTTTAGGTGGGTTTGATACCCACGCTAACCAAGTTCAGATTGGCGAGACGGATTCGGGTGATCATGCTAATTTATTATTGTCTCTAAGTGGAGCTATTGAAGCATTTGTTGAAGATTGTAATGCGCTTGGCATAGGTGATAGGGTGATGGGAATGACGTTTTCAGAGTTTGGGCGACAGATACGAGCCAACAATAGTTTTGGAACAGATCACGGTACTGCAGCTCCAGTTATCGTCTTCGGAAACTGTTCCAATCCAGTTATAGTGGGAGAAAATGTGGAGATATCACCAGATGTGGCACCTCAGGAAGGTGTCCCTATGCAATATGATTTTAGATCTGTTTATGCATCAATGCTTATTGATTGGATGGGCGCTACCCAAGAGCAAGTGGAACAAGTTTTGTTTAGAGATTTTCAGCGATTACCTATAGTCAAAAATTGTAGCGTCCCAAGTTCATTAGATGAATCATATAATGACATACAAGTAAAGTTATGGCCTAATCCTGCTTCAGACTATACCATTATTGATTTTTATAATTCATCACCAAAGGTCCATTTGAGCCTATTTAACCTATTAGGTGCGCAACTTCAAGTTTATATCGATAAACAAAACTTAGATTTGGGCCTACAAAGGATATCTTTACCTTTACATCAATTAACATCAGGTAGTTATTATTTAAGACTAGCTGTGGGAGATAATGTAAAAACGATAAAGCTGGTCAAAATATAATAGAAAGCGGGTTTAAAACTCAATTTAAACCCGCTTTTTACACTATTTGAATTAGTTTATTTAATCAATTCAAATTTATAGTCTAAAATTTTAAGTATTCTTTGACCTGTCTTAGGATTTTTATTTTTCAGATAGACATCTACATCTACAGTTTCAGATTCTTCTTTTTTTGTGCTATCAAATACGACATTGATAGTAGCTTTTTGACCAGGTAAGATTTTGTGTGTGGGATAATCCACTGTCGTACAGTCACATCCTGAGACAATATCTATTTCAATGGTTTCGGTACCTGTATTGGTAAAAACATAATCAAAATTTCTTTTTTCGCCTCTTTTCACTTTACCTAAATCAAGGTGCTCTTTCTCAAATGTCATGTGTGTACCTTGATGTTTTTGTGATGTTTTAGCTGTAGGTATGACAGCTTTTTTAATGGCTTGAGCTTCTATATTACTGAAGCCTAAAACGATTAAGAATGCAGAAAAAATTACTTTATAAAATTTCATATTTACTTGGTTTGTATGATTAAATTTTAGAGATTACTCAGCTTAAACGAACGATCGCAAATAAATGTTTCAATGAGATTGTGTTATTAATTCGTTAAAATATGAATAACATATTGAAATAGTTAGTTTTATCGTTGAGCCTTTTGTAATTTTTCTCTTCCACCTTATAAAGGAATGTAATTACATTTTTAAGTAGTCTTATTAAAGTGCCATGTATTGTCAGTAGTTATAATTTAAAAATGGCCAAACAAAAGGTAATTATTTTCGTTACCCTTAGTTAAATATCCAAAATAAGTCAATGTACCATTTCGAATTTCCCTTTTCCGATGTACCGCAGTTTAGTTTTAAAGATAAGTTTTACCAGTTTCAAACAGAAGAATTGAAAGATTTTATTGATTTCTATCCCAATCTGGAAGAGATCAAAGATGCCATTTTAAAAAGACAAAGTTTTGATATTGATAGAAAATTACTACATGATTTTTTATCAACTGAGTATTTAGGTGTAGAAGCGCATGACAATCAAACTAATAATATTAACTACCTTAAATCTGATAATACTTTTACGGTAAGTACGGCTCATCAACCTTGTTTATTTGGTGGTCCAGCCTATTATTTTTATAAAATATTTTCTACCATTCATTTGGCAGATTTGTTGAACAAGACTTACCCAGAATACCGTTTTGTACCTGTTTTTGTCAACGGAGGTGAAGATCACGACTTTGATGAGGTGAACCATTTGAATGTATTTGGAAAGAGGGTAGAGTGGAAGACGGATCAAAAAGGATCTGTGGGTAGATTTACTTTAGATGGACTAAATGAGGCTTTAGACGAATTTAAGGATATCTTGGGAGAAAACAATATAGGTCAATTGTTTATATCCATATTAGAAGATGCTCTTAAAAATAGTGTTACTTACAATGATTTTGTGTTTAGGTGGGTTAATGATTATTTTAAAAAATGGGGGCTGCTTGTTGTTTCAATGGACAATCGAGTCATGAAGACAGCCTTTAAGTCCTTGATGAAAAAAGAGTTGTTACAAATGCCTAGTCATAATCTAGTAGAGGATGCTCAAAACAGATTGACAACTTTTGGTTTTAAGCCTCAGGCCCATGCTCGTGAAATAAATCTATTTTATCTAGGTAATGGATTTAGAGAACGTATTATCTTTGAAAATGAAAAATATATTGTCAACAATACTGAATTGTCCTTTTCAGAAGAAGAAATTCTGCATGAATTAAATGATTTTCCGGAAAATTTTAGCCCCAATGTGATATTGAGGCCATTGTTTCAAGAGACAGTATTACCCGACATAGCTTTTGTGTGTGGCGGAGGTGAAGTAGCTTATTGGATAGAACGTAAGTCACAATTTGAATATTTCGGTATTTTTTATCCTATGATTATTCGCAGAAATTCAGCTTGGTTAGTTCATGATAAAGTTAAACAAAATGTAGAGAAATTAGGGCTAAGCCTACAAGTTTTTATTCAGGGAGAACATGATATCATTCATAAATATCTAGAAATGAATTCTTCAACAGATTTAGATTTGACGCCTTACAGAGATAAAATACATATACTCGTAGATGAGATACAGCTAAAAACTAAAGACATTGATCCTACTCTAGAGGGTTACATTGGCAAAGAGGGTCAAAATATGATACGTATTTTAGATAATATGGAATCCAGACTGGTCAAAGCGCTCAAAAATAAAGAAAGTATTCAACTTAATAAAATTTCCAATATTCACTCTAAGTTGCATCCAAATGGTGGATTACAAGAAAGAAGTGAGCATTTCATTCAATTTGCAATGGGAAGCTCAAAAGATTTATCGGAATACTTAGTCAGTATTTTTAATCCATTCAAAAAGGAGTATTTAGTCATCATTACTTGATTCCTCGGGTTGTAATTTTTTGGGATCTAACATATTAAGTAAATCACCCAATTTTTCTTTCAGTTCCTTTCTGTGCACGATAAAGTCTAAAAATCCATGCTCAAGTAAGTATTCTGAGGTTTGAAACCCTTCAGGAAGGTCTTTTTTTATAGTTTCTTTGATGACTCGTGGGCCAGCAAAGCCTATTAGTGCCTCAGGTTCAGCAAAATTTATATCTCCTAACATCGCGTAGGACGCCGTAACCCCGCCGGTAGTAGGGTCTGTTAAGAATGAAAAATAGGGGATACCTTTTTTTGATAAAACAGACAGTTTAGCTGAAGTTTTTGCCATTTGCATTAAAGAAAATGCAGATTCCATCATACGTGCGCCGCCTGATTTTGAAATTATCATGAGTGGCGTTTTGCTTTCTATACAATAATCAATAGACCGAGAAATTTTTTCTCCTACGACTGACCCCATAGAGCCACCTATGAACCCAAAATCCATACATGCTATGACCAGTGGGTAACGGTTAACTTTTCCCGCTGCTACAGACATGGCATCTTTAAGTCCAGTCTTGGAATAAGCTTCA
Source organism: Saprospiraceae bacterium (assembly GCA_036782555.1). Classification (GTDB taxonomy): domain Bacteria; phylum Bacteroidota; class Bacteroidia; order Chitinophagales; family Saprospiraceae; genus OLB9. Next base: position 3,872 of record DAIPYV010000076.1, on the reverse strand, counting down.
GTCAGTCTTTCTTCATAAGATTTTTGATCTTTAAATTCTAACATGTCTACTGAGATCAATTCATCAAACATCCTAGTGTATTTGCCATCAAAAAGCATGTCAAAGTAATCATGCGAAGCTATACGGGTGTGGTAGTCGCATTTGGGGCATATGTAAAGGTTTCCTTTCAAATCCTTAACAGTAGTCATTTCTCCACATCTCTTGCATTTATGCCATAGGCCATCAGGCGTTTCCTTTTTGTTTTTAGTGGCTGTCTGAATGCCTTCTTTTAAACGTTTAAACCAACTCATTTTTTAAGGTTTTGATTGTTGCTAATGTCTTTTGGGAGCGCAAAATTAACATATCGTTGACAGCAAACATAACTAATTGCACAAAAATATGCATATATAATTATCTGTAATATATAGATGACTATAAATAAACAAACAACAATAATTATGAAAATAAATGTCATCAAATTAGTATTTAGTCGATTTTTTGAATTGATCAGGCGTATTTAACGATTATTTTTTAATCTTCGTACAACTCTTTCTCCATTTAGGTTGTCATAAGAGTATAATTATTTTTTAATCCATAAATTTATTTTATTATGAAAACACCAAAAATTTTATTTTTATCTTTTTATTTTTTGACTATGAGTTTCTTAAGTTTTGGCAATGATACAAAACCTCAAACATTACAGCTTGAAAATCAAATTAAGTCTTTATTATTGTCAAATACTGATGCTTTAGCTGAATTTGGATCAGAGACCGTGAAATTGAATTTTTTAATAAATTCAAAAAGTGAAATTATCATTTTAAGTACAAATAACTCCAAAATGGATGATTTTGTAAAATCTGTTTTAAATTACAAAAAGGTATCTATCGGTGATTTAGAGTACGAAAAAATTTATACTTTACCATTAGTTTTTAAGTCATAATCTAATTCATATACAAGAAGAATAGCTTTTCGCTAATCTTTGATTTTGTTGGCCGGAATATTTATTTATTTCGGCTTTTTTATTTTGTTTGTTTTAAGTTTGCTAAAAATTCCTTACCTTTGCGCTTGGATATACCGCTCTATCGCTCCTATAGTAATATAAGAGAGGAAAGTCCGGACAACGTAGAGCACCATACCATCTAACGGATGGGGTCGTCAGAAGTGGTGATACAGCAAGTGTCACAGAAAATAACCGCCTTGTAATGGGTAAGGGTGAAAATGTGAGGTAAGAGCTCACGCATAGACTCAGTAATGTGGATATGGGATAAACCTTATGGGTTGAAATGCCATGTATATTCGTATTCTTTTAATGACAGAACTTGCTCGGTTTTGTAGTTCGAAAGAACTTGTGCGAAGGGGTAGGCAGCTTAGATAAATGATAGAGGACATTTTTAGGAATGTTACAGAATCCGGCTTACAGGTATATCCATTTTTTCTTTATTCGTGATGTACTCATGGCTTTAAGATTTAAATCAATTTATTTTATTCTTAATGATTGAGTTTTAGAAAATATATATTTTTTTTTGATAACAATAATAACCAATTTTTAGTTATTCTATCTTTAAATGTGGAACATAATGAGTAGACTATTCTTTATTATTGGGTTTGCAATATTATTTCATCCGATTTTTAGTCAGAAACTTTCGGTAGATTTTATACTACACAATAATACTTCGGACACAGCCATTATAGGAACTGTATTTGGAACTAGGCAGGTGTCTGTTGATACTTTAACATTTGATGGAAATGCATTAAATTGGTCACCCTATCAAATACAGCCGCCTGGGATATATTTTCTTTGGTTAAAACCAGGAAATATCTTTGTACAATTTTTAGTTAATGGGAGCGATAATGCACTAGGTTTTGAAATGGATTTAGTAAACCCAAAAGCCATTAAAGTAAGTGGTAGTTTAGATAACCGTATTTTTCATGATTATTTAAAGTTCTTGGGCGAAAATCAGACTTTACAAGACTCCTTGCAGTTAGTTTTAAATAGAGCCAAAGAAGAAAATGCGCCATTTGAAAATATTGAAGTGTCTATAGAATCTATCCGTAAGAGGGTAGAAAATTATAAAAAAGATATATCCATAAATCACCAAGGTAGCTTTACTGCATTTCTTTTAAAAGGTAGTTTAGAGCCGGATGTTCCAAAATTTGATACAGGTGACGAAAAAGAGGATCAGGCTTTGAGTTATTATTACTACAGAGATCATTATTTTGACAATATAGATTTTTCTCATCCTGGACTGATGAGATCTTCGTTTATACAGCCCAAAGTGCATGACTACATACATAAGGTTTCATATCTTCATCCCGACTCTATGAAATTGGCAATAGATGTTGTCTTGCAAAAATTAGAGATTAATCCAGAGGCTCATAGATATTTTTTAGCTGATTTACTTAACTCTTATTCCCGAATGACCATAGCTGGACAAGATGCTTTATACGTATATCTTGTGGATAATTATTACAACAAAGGAAAAGCCACATGGGCTGGAGAGAGAAACTTAGAGAAAATTAATGCATTTGCCAATACTTTAAGGCCCTCACTATTAGGAAATATAATGGTAGATTTCACAGTATATAAAGAAGATGGCACTTCCGTAAAACTGCATGAGATTGATGCCGATTATACGGTGCTTTTCTTTTGGGATCCTACTTGTGCGCACTGCAAAAAAGTGTTTCCTAAGGTCAAAGATTTTCATTACAAGTACAGAAAACAAGGATACATTGAGGTGGTTACTATATGTTCAAAAGGTGGTGAAAGATATCCTAAATGTTGGGAGTATCTTCATGAACAAGGTTACAGTGATTTATTTAATACAGGTGATGAATTTCAGCGATATAATGAGATACATCGATTCAATAAATTTCCCAAAGTCATCATTTTAGATAAGAATAAAAAAGTCTTAATGAAAGATTTTAACCCGGACAACTTAGAAAGCGTTTTTAATAATGTCATATCAAAGATTTAATAAACTATCTAGCTAAGTTGTTAAGAATATATTAAAGAACTCTAAATATGTTAACTAAAATAAAAGATGTTCGTTTTTTTGTCTTTGAGATAAAACATAAATATAAAATATGAGACGTTTTCAGCCGCTTACCATTATTTATTTTCTAACGATTTTGCTTTCATTTTTTGCAATTAACATTGGGTATGCACAAAAATTTAAAGCTCAATTTGAAATAAAAAATTATACTAATGATACTCTGATTATTGGTAATTTTTTTGGAGAAAAACAGCTTGTTGTTGATACTCTATATGCCATCAGTAAGGGCAAATTTATTTGGAGATTAGATAGTATACCTAAAGTGGGTGTTTATTTAGCCCTTACGAAACCTGACAATACCTTTAATCAGTTTTTGGTCAATGGGGATGATATAGACTTTACTATTATGTTGGATAAAAACGATATGTCAAGTGCCAAAATAAAAGGTAGCAAAGACAATACATTACTTTATGACTATATGGACTTTCTGGGTGATAAAAAAATACTCGCTGATACATTACGAGCTCAATTAGATAGAGCTAAGGCTATAGGAAGTGGTGAAGAAGCGGTACAGTCAAATTTAGACAAACTAGACAAAGATGTAAAGGCTGAACAAGAAAGAATTATATCTAATTTTCCTAAAACTTTAACATCACTTTTACTTAAATCCAACAAAGAGATAGATATCCCAAATTTTGAAGGAGAAGAGCAAGATGTCAGAGTAAAAAAATATTATTATTACAAAGATCATTATTTTGATAATATAGATTTTCTGCATCCAGCTTTGATAAGAACTCCATTTATTTTTCAAAAAATAGATTATTTTATAAACAAAGTGACATCTCAAATGCCTGATTCTATAGCCATAGCATTGGATATCGTACTTGAAAAATTAGAAGG
>DAIPYV010000075.1:0-15634 GCA_036782555.1 Saprospiraceae bacterium | reverse complement strand
CCTATTTATCTTCTGTAACCGTAGCGGTGCTACGCTTTTCGAATATAAATAGCTGGTTTATTGCATTTTAGCTTCTCATAACGAAATTCTAATGCACAATGCGGGTTTAAAATACAAACATTTAAAGACAAAAAATAGTTTTACATATCCAGTCAACTCTTTTTCAACTATTAATAATATCTTTCAGTTGCCCTTTTGATGTTTTTACAAAACAATAAGAAGATTTGATAGCTTAATGATATCTAGCACTTTCCTACTTCACTATCAATGATTCTTACCACATCATGATATAGGTCAATAGCTTCTTTTTTTGATTGAGCGATACATAACATACCTAGTTTTCCATACTCAGAAAGTGCACTGATAAGATGAAACATAACCCCCTCATGGCTACTATGCTGATAGTGTAGACCATGTCGCATGATGATATCCAATAAATCAATAGGCGTTAATCCCTTATAAGCCTCATCTTGAAGGTTGTCGGTAGCAAAATAATATCTTTTTTGACCATTCTTAAGGAAATACTCGCCCAAGTCTGCATCATAATCTCCCTCAGTCAAAAACTGTAACATCAGAAATGGATGTGTGGTTCCTCCTTTGCGCAAATTGATTTCTATAGCATAGTGTGTCCAGATATCCCCATTTTTAAAACTCATAAAATCTAATCCCCACCTCCCAATAACACCCAGATCTCTCATTTTTTCAGCTATAATATAGGATATTTGGGATATTTCTTGCGCGTATTCTGCATCGGCCGGAAATATTGCTCCTTGATACACTTGGTCACTTTCTCCTCCTAATACTTGGTCATGGGTAGATATAATTTTTATTTCTCCTATGGGATTAATTCTAACTTGAACAGAAGGGGATTTTATAATTTCTGATACAATAAACTCTTCAACTATACCACCCATTTCTTTTAGTTTCTTTAAAAAGGACTTGTACTTAAGATCACTGGCGACTATTTTTATATGGTTTTCTATAAAATCGCGCCACTCCTTTCGACTCAAGGCATGGATATCCTCTGGAAGTTTCAAAATGGCATTTCCATCACCGGAAAATCCTTCATTCAATTTGATAACTACTTTTTTAATTTGTGGGTTTTCACTTTTTAATGATAAGACACCATTAATAATATCATTTTCACTTTTTAGATTTTCATATCCTTTAGGCAATAAGATACCACAGTCCTTAAATAACTGACGACAGCCACTTTTTGAACCCAAATAATTTAGTTTTGGGTCACAACCATAAATAGGACATTGCAATATTTGGGCTAGTTTTTTTTCATGCTCAGTGACATTGAAACATATAATATGAGCATGTTTTTTATTTGTAATAGTGTTTCTGATTCTTTCCATCAATCTTGGTCTATTAAGAACCTTTTCAGTAAGAGATAGATTACTACCATCGTAACAATGTATCATTTTCAATCTCTCATAGGCGTGCTGGGATGTGATACCCGGTAACATATGTATATAGTAATCGATAATAGTAGGTGAAATGGGAATACTAGAAACAAATGTAACCCGAGTGCGAGGCATTTTCAGAAGCAATAACATACACAACATTCTTTCTTCATAATGGCAGTGACCGACTACTTTTGACAAAATCTTATTGTCTAAAGTTAAACTAGGGATGATTATGATAGACTTTTCAGCCAAGTCATTTTCAAAAATATCTTGATAGACTAATGCAAAATATTTCTGAAGTTCGTCAAATGTCAAATAGGTATCTATGGCCATTATTATTTACTTTGTATACTTATACATTTTAAACATTCGAAAAATAATATAAAAAATTTCCGCCAAATTAACAAAGTTTTTATTTACGAATGGTGATAAAAATCATTTTATCAAAAAATATTAAAAAAAATAAGAGAAAATATTAGTCAAAAATACTATTTATTATACTTTTGCCTAATAAAATACAAAACATGAGTAACAAAAGACCTCTTAACATCTTGTGCATAAGCCGTTTTTTCAAAGGTGAAAACTTTTTTATTGGAGCCAAAGAAGGTGGCCATAACGTTTATCTATTGACGAGTAAAAAATTAGAATCTAAACCTTGGCCTTGGGGTTCTATTGATGACGTATTTTACATGGAAACAGACAACATCAATAATTGGAATTTGAAGCATTTATTGGACGGATTATCATACAAAATGCGTTCAATAAAATTTGATATACTAGTCGCATTAGATGATTTTGATGTGGAGCAAGTAGCCTTCCTTAGAGAATATTTTAGAATACCGGGTATGGGTGATACCACAGCACGATACTTTAGGGATAAACTATCGATGCGTATCAAAGCTCAAGAAGAAGGTATAAACGTGCCCGCATTTACATCTCTCTTTCATGATGAGGATATCCACAATTTTACATCATCCATTCCTGCACCCTGGCTGGTCAAACCCCGAATGCAAGCATCAGCCGCTGGAATAAAAAAAATATATTCAACAGAAGAGTTATGGGCACATTTAGAATATTTGGGTGCAGATAGACACGAATACCTACTTGAAAAATTTGCGCCAGGTGATGTGTACCATGTTGATGCCCTCACTGCCGAGGGAAAGGTTATTTTTGCTAAAGCTAGTCGCTACCTAGATACACCATTTGAAGTAGCTCATGGCGGAGGTATATTCCGGTCTATGACCATAGATGAAGGCAGTGAAGATGATAAAGCTCTTCAAGAAGCCAATGCTCAAGTTATGAAAGCTTTTGGGATGCAATACAGTGCTTCACATACCGAATTTATTAAAAACAGAGAAAATGGACAATTTTATTTTCTCGAGACAGCATCTCGTGTAGGAGGGGCACACTTATCTGAAATGGTAGAATTTGCTACGGGCATAAACCTTTGGAAAGAGTGGGCACACATAGAAGCCGCTCATTGTCTCAACCAAAAATATAAACTCCCCAAACTTAAAAAGAATCATGCTGGCATCATTGTTTCTTTAAGTAAATACAAAAACCCAGATATGTCAGCCTTTGATGACAAGGAAATCGTGTGGCGTATGAACAAAGAATATCATGTAGGCCTTATTTTTGAGTCCAAAAACAAAACCAAAATTATGGAGCTTCTTGATAAATATGCACATATCATTCAAGTCGATTTTCATGCCAGCGCGCCAGCTAAGGAGAAACTTATTGATGAATGATAAGAAAAATAATTAAAAAAATCTATGTGTCTATTGGGGTTAAATAAATAATTTAAACACATAGATACATAGACTTGAAATGCGTAAAAGAAATTCATAGGTGTTATAAACACTTCACATTGGATTAGTCATGCATAACCCTCATTTTAATAATGTACTGTAGTCTCAATTAAAAAAATGTTATCCACATTACACTTGCTCCTTCCCAGCTATCCACTTGGGCTTGTTTGGAGCATCATAATGTAGCATTTTATAAAATAATTCCTCAATAGTTGTAGCTTCTATGACCATATCTCTATTGGCTTTGCGCAAAAGGCCTGAATCTACCATGTGGTCCAAAAATTTCAATAAAAAGTCATAATATCCATTGACATTTAATACACCAATTGGTTTTTGGTGTAAACCCAACTGTCCCCAAGTCAACAATTCAAACATCTCGTCTAGTGTACCAAATCCTCCAGGCATTATAATGGCTGCATCAGACTTTTCGTACATGACAGTCTTTCGCTCATGCATTGACTCTACGACTATAAGCTCGGACAAATCTGTATGTGCTATCTCCTTATCTTGTATAAAATGCGGTATTACACCGATTACATAGCCTCCATTTTTAAGGCATGCATCCGCGACTGTACCCATCAAACCTACTTTAGCACCTCCATAAATCAAATTGATATGATTATCCGCTAAAAACTTCCCAGAGGTAACTGCCCCTGAAAAGAAACTTTCGTCTGAGCCAAGGGATGAACCACAAAAGACAGACACTGATTGGATATTGTTCACTCTTTGAAATTAAAAATTAAAAATTAAAAGCCATCCGTCACTATATTCGGTAGGCAAGTTAGAAGTTTTCACAAAATTCATGACCAATGAGAAAATAAAACTTTCAACTCATTTTATAAATAAAGAACAGTAAAAATATAATATCATTCGATTAAAAATATTTAACACTGTTATTAGAAAAAATGTTGAAATAAGATATGATTTTAACTAAAGTTAAATGAAAATAACTCACCTTAGTGTTAAATCTCCATTGTCTTACCTATCTTTGCACTTTCGTAAAAAAGTGAGAAATGCAGATTAAAATATTTAAATTTGGTGGTGCCTCCATTAAAGACCAAGAAAGCATAGAAAATGTAGGTAGAATTATTCAGAAATTTTCTGAAGATAAACTTCTCATCGTCGTGTCAGCCATGGGCAAAACTACCAATGCGCTAGAGTCTGTGGTGAATAGTCTTTATAAGCAAGACGAACAAGCGCCTACCCTACTCCGGGAAATCAAAGAAAAACATTTTAGCTTATGCCAAGAATTGGGCATAGCCACTCAGGAAGTTTTGGATGACATCAATGATATTTTTGTAGAAGCTGAATGGGTCCTAGAAGACAGTTTGCATGAAGATTTTGATTATACCTATGACCAGATGGTCTCCATCGGCGAACTGGCCTCAAGTAAGATATTGGCGCATTATCTCAAAACCATACAAACTAAAACAGAATGGTTGGACATCAGAAGTGTCATTCTGACTGACAATACATATAGAGATGCCCGAATACAATGGACAGAAACGGTAGCCAAAAGTCAGGAAGTCATAAAACCCATGCTTAAAAACAATAATCATATCATTACTCAAGGATTTATTGGAAGCACAAGTGAAAATTTTACGACCACATTAGGCCGTGAAGGTTCTGATTATACAGCAGCCATATTGGCCTATTGTCTTGATGCTCATAGTATGCATATTTGGAAAGATGTTCCTGGTGTGTTAACGGGAGATCCAAGGCTTTTTGATAATGCTATAAAGATGCCTAGATTAACTTATAAAGAAGCTATTGAAATGACCTATTACGGCGCAAAGGTCATTCACCCTAAGACTATAAAACCGATACAGAATAAAAACATACCGCTATATGTACGTCCATTTGGTGAGCCATCGTCAGAAGGTACCATCATTTGTGACGATATAGAGTTGAGTTATCCACCTGTCATCGTGATAGAACCACATCAAGTGTTGATACATATCTCTACCAATGATTTCTCATTTGTAGCTGAGCACCATTTAAGTCGCATATTTTCATTATTAGCTAAACACAGATTAAAGGTCAATGTAATGAAAAATTCAGCCATTAGCTTTTCTGTATGTATCAATTTTGTAAAAGACAGAATAGGACAATTCATTCATGAGTTGGGGCAAGAATTTAAGGTCATTGTGGACGAAAACCTAGAGCTCGTGACTATTAGACATTTTAATGATGCTGTACTGCAAGACATGAAAGCTGGAAAGCTCGTCATCATGGAAGAAAAACTAAAAGACACCGTTCAATTGGTGGTAAGTGATCTACCTAAAATGGTACGTAAAAGATTAGAAACCTGATAATTTATTAAATCAATGGCCCAATTTAGACGTAATCATGCCCAGCACCGCGGAGGATTTCAGATAGCTTTCCGCTTTTTTATACTTTTGGGGCTGCTTGTCATAGGTCTTCTTTGGTGGACACCACGCTGGTTGGGAAATGTTGTTAGTCCCGCTCCTAATGAAGATTCGGCCACATATGATTTACGCACCTATCTGCCATCTTCAAATGGGGAAATAATCCATCATCGACATTTTGCATTATCCTATAAAGAAAGACATGAGCAACCCGAATGGACTGCTCATGTACTTAAAAAGGACATGGTGGAAAACAAAGACTTTTATCGCCATTCAATTTATTACGAAGACCCCAAAGTTTCAAGTAAATCCGCAACGCATTATGATTACAGAGGAAGTGGCTATGAAAGAGGTCATTTAGTGCCTGCAGGAGACATGAGGTTCGATTCCACAGCTATGGTGGAAACTTTTTTTATGAGTAATATGAGTCCTATGTTGCGACAATTTAATAATGGAATATGGCGAGAATTAGAAATTCAAGTACGCAACTGGACCTACAGGACAGATAGCCTTTATGTTATTTCTGGACCTATCTTGATGCCCAATATAGGCAACATAGGAAATAGCAACAAAATCACTATTCCATCAGCCTTTTACAAGGTCATTTTAGACTATCACCTTACACGGCCTAAAGTCATTGCGTTTATCATACCACATGCGTTAAGTGAACGCCATCTTAGAGAATACATTGTACCTGTGAGTGAGGTAGAAAATAAAACTGGCATAAAGTTTTTTAATGAAATGTTGACTGAGGAAGAAAAAAATATCATATGGCATACCATACAACCTTCATTGTGGCCACTGAGTGAGAAGCATTTTGAGCTAAGAGTTAAAGAGTGGAATTGGGAGTGAAAAAAACTTTACTTAATTATTTTAACCTAAATTTGGCGCCGACTCCTACAGATAAAAATGTTTGGTTCAGGCCTACATTATAGTAGCTCAGATCTAATCCGTATTTTATTTTTTTACCAAATTGAAGACCCATATTTCCACCCAAAAACATGGTACTTAAATCATAGTTAAACCAACCTGGTCTCGAGTCTATTGAACCTAAACCAAATTGGTAAATGCCTCTAGGTGCCAAATTTAATGCAATACTTTCGTTAAAATAATAAGTCATATTAATCGGAACATGAACATTATAAATCAACCCTAATATAGTAGATAATTCAAGACCAGTGCCTAAGGCGAATTTGGATATATGATCTCCTAATACTTGGTATTTAACATAGGCCGAGAGGTTCAGATTAGTATTTAGTCTTCCTCCAATATCCAGTTTTTCCATCGCCCCAATTTTGTAACTAAAATCTATGTTTGGAAAAACAAAATGAGTGGGTGTATCATCACCATCTCCAGTATTTGTGGTAAAATCATTTGGTAAACTTACCCAATTACCTGAAACTATTATTTCGCTATTGCCTTTCCCCAATGCTCGACCTTCTTCAAATCCAGATATAGAAGAACAACTAGAAAAAAGTAAACCTAAAATTAAAAATAATATCAAATTGTATAAGAGATTTTTCATACTAATAGTTTTAAAGAGATTGAACCCATGAAAAAAATAGAATAATAAATTTTATTTTATAAACAATAAAAAATAATTTTATTATGGAAGATAATTTCAATAAAGTAACCCTAACTTAATAAACATGCGTATCTTTAGTAACTCTACCTTGTTTTTCTGCATCCTGAGTTAATAAAAAATATAAACACCTTCTTTGGCTAATATTCTGTATCGCATAAAAAATATTAACACAATCCTAAAGCCATTTTAGCTCTTGAAGATAAAAATGACAGGCGAATTTAAATGATTTTAATTCAATTGACTATTTAAATTTGAATTTACCTCCAACTCCCACAGTTATCAAAGTAGCATCTATACCCAGCCTAAAATATCCTATGTCTATACCAAATTTATTCTTCTTGCCAAATAGCACACCAAAATTTCCTCCCAAATAATTAAGTGGTGTATTTAAAGATCCAGCCGGTATTTGATAGATGTAACGAGGAGAGATATTAAAAGCTACTTTTTCTGATGTATAAAATGACATATTAATGGGAAACTGAATATTATATAGCAAACCTAATGTGGTGCCGAACTCCATGCCTGTACCAAGTGCAAACTGAGACATATCATCCCCTAACAATTGGTATTTAAAGAATAAACCCGCATTAAGATTGGATGTCAATCGAGCGCCCAAATCTAGTTTGTCTGTAATACCTCTTTTATAACTTATATCTATATTGGGAAATCCTGTAACGAGAAAATCGTCCGTATTTACATTGAGGACCTCAGGTAAATTGATAAAATTGGCAGAAGCTATTATTTCGTTACCATTTTCACCTAGTGCACGACCTTCTTCAAAACCGGATACTGAAGCGCAACCAGAAAAAAACACTACAATCAAACTCGATAACCCGAATAAGTAAATAATTATTTTCATTTAAATATTTTAAAGTAATTCAATAAAATTACATGTATTTTACCATAAACATTGGCAAGTCCTTCTTTAAGACAATCAAGACAGATTTAAGCCACATTGGAGCGAGCATAGGGACAACTATAAAAGATAATTTATTGAACATCCAAGCCGTCTTGAAGTCAAAATGAATGAAATGCATAACAGCCCTAGTCATACCACAAGCATAACACTCTATACCCGCAAGACGCTGCGAAAGGCATATTGTTTGGCCAGAATCAAAAAAGTCCTTTGGTAAAAATAATAATACCAAAGGACTCAAAGCAATTATGAAATGAATCATAATTGTAAAAATACTTAATTGAGGATATTTTTTTTTATAACTTTGTAGTATATTCACCGCCTTTAGGCTTTAAGTCACCAGTTATAATTCTAATTAAATCAATTAAAGTCCAAATTCCACAAGCACCTAATGTCAATAATTGAACAACTCCTTGCCATGTGTATCCCAAGTAGAATCTATGAATACCTAAACCGCCTACAAGAACAACTAATACAAGTGCAATAATTTGACTTTTACCACCATTAGTAGCTGGTGACTCATACTCAGAAGCAACACTTATTGTTTCAACATTTGATAAGTCATCAGACAATAACTTTGCGCTTTCTGATTGGTTGTTTTGTTCAACTTGAACAGCAGTTTCCTTTTTTTGAACTGGAAAAGAAGCAAAAACTACATTTGATGCTAAAACTAATAGCATAGAAAAAAGTAAAAATTTTGTTTTCATGATATTTTATTTAATTTTGCACAAATTTACAATCTTTTTTTAAACAGCAAACATATGAACAATATTTTTTTAATATTTTTTTTCTTTTTTTCTTATTCATTAAAACCGATATGTCAGGATTTGGAATTTTATGGAGCCATCAAACTTAATGGCAAAGACGAACAGGCCATAACATACAAACTGAATCTAACAAAAGATGGAAACAAAGTAAATGGGTATTCCATTACTGATTTAGCTGGAGAACACGAAACGAAAAGTAAAATTATTGGAACGTACGATGAAGACTCAAAATTACTAAAATTTAAAGAAACTGGAATAATTTACACAAAATCTCCAATTTCTAAAGAATCTTTTTGTTTTATACACTATGAAGGAAAAATTAAACTTAATGCCGCCACAAGTAAAATTAATGGAAAATTCCAAGGAAAATTTAAAGACAATAAAAAATGTATTGATGGAACAATTGAACTGGTCGGAACAGAAAAAGTAACCAAGCTCCTCAATAAAATAAACACAAGAATTCAAAAATCCGACGAATTAGATGTTGAGCAAAAGGAAAAATATGATGTAATAAAAATATTTGACAGTCTGCAAGTAAATCAAATGATGTCCAATCAAAACTTAAATATTTTTAACAACTCAAGGTATGTGACATTCGAGATATGGGATCATGGAAATGAAGATGGTGATATCATAAATTTTTATCATAATGATAAATTGATATTGGAAAATTTTATTGTAAAAAATAAAAAACACCAGTTTTCAGTGCAATTGATTAATCAAATAAATATTTTTAAAATCGAAGCGGTAAATCAAGGAACTCAAGGATTAAACACAGCAATGTTGAAAGTAACAGGAGATAATGTCATTAAATTTTTATCTAATTTATCACAAGGAGAAACATCTCAAGTCACATTTATTAAAGAGTAACTTTTTTCATCTTGATCATTCATGACGGATTAAGAACATTTATTTTTTCCTTACCTTTGCACAAATTTGCACCATGATACTTTCAGACAAAGAGATATTAGAGGCTATTCAGAATGGAAAGATAGTCATCGAGCCTTTTAGAAAGGACTGTTTAGGCACCAACTCCTATGATGTCCATTTAGGTCAGTGGTTGGCTATATATGAAGATGAAGTACTTGATGCCAAGCTACATAACAAAATAAAATACTTGAAGATAGGTCCTGAGGGATTCGTTTTACAACCTGGCACACTTTATTTGGGTGTGACTGAAGAATATACGGAAACACACCATACAGTGCCGTTTTTGGAGGGTAAATCCAGCATTGGTCGTCTTGGCATTGATATTCATGCCACAGCGGGAAAAGGTGATGTGGGATTCTGCAATACTTGGACCCTTGAAATTAGTTGTGTTCAACCTGTACGTGTCTACGCCGGCATGCCCGTAGGCCAATTGATTTACTTTCAAGTCTCAGGAGATATTGATAACTATTACAATAAAAAACAAAATGCCAAATACACAATACGAACAGATAAACCTGTAGAAAGCATGATGTGGAAGAATAAGTTTTAGATGCCGTTTTCAGTGGATGACTGAATGATCTCGGACGCAAGACGAGAATTAGGTTGACTGAATACAAAAGCAATCATTAAGGAACTGAAACTTCACGGTTCAGTTAGTTGAGTTTTTTTTTGATTGCAGCTTATGCAATTGGGAGAGGCAAGTTAGCATTGCGCAGTCAATAATATCAGAAATCACTAGAAAATTAAGCTTTTTACTAAAGATATACACTTGGCAATTCATCCCAACGTAAACAAAACTAATCCCTAATACGTTATTACACTTTGTAAATATTTATGCATTTTATGTTTAGATTGGAATATCCAGAAGCGCTTTACCTGTTCCTCTTAATACCTTTATGGATTTTTTGGAATTATTGGGATGCAAAATCAAATAAACAAAAAGGCAGCCACTCGATCCTTCAGTCGTCTTTGACAAAATTAGCTTCTCATTTGCCTAATAAAAAGAATTCCACTATCCTGTTTTTTATGGCCATCTTTTTTGTTACGATAGCGTGGGCCAACCCCCAAATGGGCACAAAAAAAGAACGTGTACAAGTAGAAAAAAGCGACATATACTTAGCTCTCGATATATCTCAAAGTATGCAAGGAACAGATATCAGCCCTACAAGGTTGGAAAAAGCCAAAAGATTTATTACTCAACTGGTAAATGCGAGACAAGGCGATAGGATAGGTCTTATATTTTTTGCTGGTAGTGCTTTCGTTCAGATGCCTTTGACCAATGACTATGCCGCTGCAGAAATGTTTGTCAGATCTGCTGACCCAAGCTTGTCAGCTACACAAGGGACAGTCATCGGTGATGCTATAGATCTCGCTTTGCAAAACATAGTAGATGAAAGTCCAAAATCATTAATCATTATATCTGATGGAGAAGACCACGACGAAAATGCCCTTAAAAAAGCGACCCAAGCCGCTAGGTCTGGTTGGCAAATTTTCACCATTGGTGTCGGTACAGAAAATGGCAGTTTTATACCTATACTCAATCAGGGACGTGAAGAGTACAAAACTGATAATGAAGGTAACCCTGTCAAATCCATCCCCAATTTCGATTTATTGAAAAAGGTAGCAGTACAAGGAAATGGTCAGTTTTTCGACATCGAGGAGAACAACATCAAAATCATAAATGACCTATCCACCTATTTGGATAGATTAAAAAAAAGGTCTTTTGAACTGCGATCATATACAGAATATAACAGTTTTTATCAGTACTTTTTGGTGCCCGCTTTTGTATTTCTTTTAGGATGGATAGTTTTTCCATACGGCTATTTCAAAATTTAATATTTTTGTAATGAAAAAAAATATTTTTTGCATTATATTATTAATACTTCATTTTCTAAACGATCATTATGGACAATCTGCCCATAAAAACTTAAGAGATGGAGACCTCCTTTATTATTCTGAAAAGTTTAAGGAAGCGGAAGAGTCCTATCGCAAAGCAGATGCTATCAATCCCTCTGTCAAATCTAAATATAATATAGGCAACACGCTCATGAATCAAGATAGAGCAGACGAAGCCATTATGAAATATGAAGATGCCCTATCCAAAACCCAAAACCCTGAAGAAAAAGCTGATATTTTTCACAATTTAGGCAATGCACACTTCAACCAACAAAAATACGACAAAAGTATAGATGCCTACAAAAAATCACTCAAATATAGACCTGATGATCGAGCCACTAAACAAAACCTAGCTATGGCACGAATACAGAAAAAACAACAGCAACAACAACAGCAAAATCAAGACAAGGATAAAAAAAGTCAGCAACAAAAAAATCAAGATAAGAATCAAAATCAAGATTCTAACAATAAAAATGAAAACTCTGAAAACGCCTCCTATAACGACAATAATGAGGAAAATTCTGAAAATGAAGATGCTAACAAAGACATGGACAAAGTGAAAGATGATAAAGCTTCATCTCAGCTCAAATCTAGTATGTCTAAAAGTGAAGCCGAAAAACTATTAGAGATCATGGACGAAGAAGAGAAAAAAGTTCAACAAAAACTACAAAAAGGTGATGTGAGAAAAGGAAATCCTAAAAAGGATTGGTAATGCAAACCTCTTATTATATCTAATATGACCTGAAATAGCTTTATTACCTTCCCATATGCACCAATAAAACAGAAATATCTGAAGGTGATACACCACTAATACGACTAGCTTGGCCAATCGTGCGCGGTCTAATCTGTGTGAGCTTTTGCCGAGCCTCTATAGATAAGGATTTTAACGTATGGTAATCTATGTAATCAGCTAATTTTACAGATTCAAGACGCTCCATTTTATCCACCATTTCTTGTTCTTTACGTATATACCCTTCATATTTGATACCTGTCTCTACGGTCGTGATAATATCTGAATTGTATTTAGATAATTCAGTTTCCAATTGTGGTATATATTTTCTCAAATTTGAGATATCCACATTGGGTCGTGTCAAAATACTTATGGCTTTAACACTTTGCTTAAGAGGTGAAGACTGTATTGACTCTAAATATGGATTAACCCAATCAGGCGAAACACTTAAATTTTCAAAAAACTTTTCAATATCTCTTAAAGCATTTTGCTTGACTTCTATGGCCTCCATTCTAGACTCCAATCCTTGCATTCCTAATTTATGTGCTAAAGGCGTCAACCTCAAATCTGCATTATCCTGGCGTAGAAGTATTCTATACTCAGCTCGAGATGTAAACATTCTGTAGGGTTCGTCAGTCCCTTTATTTACTAAGTCATCTATCAGGACACCTATATAGCCTTCAGACCTTTTGATCACCAAGGGTTCTTTATCGTTGATGGCTAAATGAGCATTTATCCCGGCTATCATACCTTGACTTCCTGCTTCTTCATACCCCGTAGTCCCATTGATTTGACCAGCAAAAAAAAGATTTTTTACCATCTTAGTTTCTAAAGACACATTTAGCTGAGTCGGCGGGAAGAAATCATATTCTATTGCATAGCCAGGTCTGAACATCTTCATATTTTCGAACCCCGACACCTTTTTTAGAGCGTTGTATTGGACATCTTCTGGTAGTGAAGATGAAAACCCATTGACATAAATCTCACACGTATTCCAACCTTCTGGTTCTACAAAAAGTTGATGTCTGTCTTTATCTGCAAATCTATTGATTTTATCTTCTATAGATGGACAATATCTAGGACCCAAACCCTTAATTCTGCCATTAAACATTGGAGACCTATCAAAACCTTCCTTAAGCGCTTCATGAACCTCTTCACTTGTGTAAGCTATGTGACAAGGAAGTTGTCTATTAGGAATTTCACTATCTGTAAACGAAAATCTTTGAATACAATCGTCTCCAGGTTGGACCTCCATTTTGGAATAATCCAAAGACCGACCATCTATCCTTGGTGGTGTGCCTGTCTTCATACGGCCACTTTCGAAGCCCAAACTAATCAATTGTTCGGTGATACCAGTAGCTGATTTTTCGCCAGCGCGCCCACCTCCAAATTGCTTCTCTCCAATATGAATAATACCATTAAGAAAGGTCCCATTGGTGAGTACAACAGAATCCGATTCTATCTCAAGGCCCAAACTGGTCAAAACCCCTCTACATACACCATTTTTAATTATTAGCCCAGGTACCGTTTCTTGCCAAAAGTCTATATTGGGATGTTCCTCCAGTATTTGACGCCACTTAGCTGCAAACATCATACGGTCATTTTGCGCCCGTGGAGACCACATAGCTGGACCTTTTGACATATTGAGCATTCGAAATTGCACCATACTGTGGTCTGTGACTATACCTGAATAGCCACCCATGGCATCTATTTCGCGCACAATTTGCCCTTTAGCTACACCGCCCATAGCCGGGTTACATGACATCTGGGCTATGGTATTCATGTTCATGGTAACTAATAAAACTTTAGAACCCATATTAGCAGCCGCTACAGCTGCTTCACAACCGGCGTGGCCAGCACCTACTACTATGACATTATATTTTGGAAACATGCTGCAAAGATAGAATGGTTTTTTATAAATATAGACAATTTCAACTTAAAAAATAGATTTATCGAAACATAAGGTATTCAAGATTGTTGCGAGACCTCATTAATAAAAATTTAATATTATGTTTGGATTATTTAAAAAGAAAAACCCAATAGAGGTCATGCAAAAAGAATACAGTCAACTCTTAGAAGATGCACACCGATTATCAAAAACAGACAGAACTGCAAGTGATGCTAAAATGGCTGAAGCTAACGAATTACTTAAAAAGATGGAAAGTTTTAGTAAAGATAAATAGTTAAAAGGGGCATCATAACGTTAGTCATGATACCCCTTTTTAAACTTAAATGTTTATTTTACTATAGATATTCTATAATTTTAAACAATTTATTTTAGTTTACAGCATCAGTTAATGCTTTGCCAGCCTTGAATTTTACTGAATTTTTTGCAGCTATCTGGATAGTTTTACCAGTAGATGGGTTTCTTCCTTCTCTTGCAGGCTTATGAGCAGTTGAAAAAGTTCCAAATCCGATGAAAGCCGCTTTATCTCCAGCTTTCAATGTGTTTTCGATTCCTGAAAAAACCGCATCCACAGCGCTTCCAGCTTGTGCTTTAGTAATTCCAGCTGCCTCAGCTACTGCATTAATTAAATCTCCTTTGTTCATGTTTTAACTATTTTAAAAATTAAATGAATTTTAAACGGGCGCAAAGGTAATTGGATTTCATATAATACCAAATATTTATGCATAATTTTTTTACATTTGACACCAAAACACCTTAAAAATAGGTATTTTAAGACTTTATTTACAAATGTTACATATATTTATATTCTAAAACTTATAACTTGCGTTAAAATCATATTTGTAAAATTGAACAAAAACATCTTAAATCCTATTACTATTATTTAAAATACAATAAATGATCACCATTATTTTTAAAAAATTTACTTTTAAAAGTCTTATATTAGTTTTTTTCTTAGGCATGTTTTTAATTTCAGTCACTTCATGTAAAACCAAAGAAGGCTGTGGACTCGAAGAAAAATATAATAACGTCGATATGGAAAGTTCCAAACGCGGCAAATCTGACTTATTTTCCAAAAAACAAAATAAAAAGATGAAAAAGAAGTCTCGATAAATAGCTTCTTTTAGGTCGGCTAAACCTAATATAATTTTATATCATCAAATTATTTTTCATTAAAATTAAATTTGATAGAAAGATTCCTTTACAGCTTCATTCCGATTAAAAAAATGATAGATAGAAAATCATTCTTTCATTTACATCTTTATACTTTCTACATATTCTAATGGCAAATTCAATTTCTCTGAAACCTCTTTAG
>DAIPYV010000074.1:0-15911 GCA_036782555.1 Saprospiraceae bacterium | reverse complement strand
ATTACCTGTGAACACTAATGCTAATAGTAATTTATCCCTTAAAATTTCCAATATTTGGAATGGTGAACAAAAAGTATGGGTATGTTATACTATTGATCTTGAATGCGACGGGGAATGTTGTTCATTCTCTGAATGTGAAGTGGTAAAATTGGCTTGTGAAGAGAATATGTAGCACATTATGATTAATATATCGTTTAATAGCATCAAAGTGAAAAGCCATTTTATAAACGTTTTATTGAGTAAAAGGATACTCACCCTTTTACTCACTTGTATTTCTTTAAACTGTATCTCACAAAGTTTAATAGGAGACACAATTGAAATTAAACATGTATTCAATATTCCAGATATTAAAATATCTAAAGATGGTAAATTTATGGCATACATAGATGAAACACCTTTAGTAACTATTTATATAACAACATTAAATTATGACGACCTTCTAAATACGTGGAACCAAAAGATCATTGATTTAGATACAGCTAGACGTATTGTTGGGGGTGTAAAATTTGACATAGCTGAAAACAATAGAAGTATTGCGATAACTACATTTTTGATTTCTGATTCAATGACCATTAAAATATATGACTTAGAAGATCAAGAGTGGAAAGAAAGACCTAGAGTGCCAGAGTCTTTTTTAGTTCAAAATTTTAATATTCAATTCTTTAATCAACATGTAAATTTATCTCCCTCAGGTAGATTTGCTTATTTTTCAAGATTTCCCAATTCTGAGTTCCCTGATGATTTGAGCATTACTCTGTACGAATACAAAAATGGATCCTGGCACAAAAAACTGGATGATGTATTGTATGATTATGGAGTCAGTGAATGCTATTTTAATGAAGACGAAGATAAAATGATAGTGATAGAACAATCCAAGAGTCAAAATGGCTTTTTTAGGATAAGTCAATATGAAAGAGTCGGAGATAATTGGCAGAAAAATTATTTATTGCCCGTTTATTTACCTTTTCAAAATAAATTGACTGAGGTTAAAAAACTATCTCCCGATGGTCAGAAATTGCACTTTTTAGCACCCAAACAGAATGTAGAACCACTCACTTATGCTTTTTATAATGTAGAAACAAGAAATGACAAATTTGAGGTTTCGGACAGCATATCCTTTGTTTATGACAAAACATCTAAAGTGGATATTTCTGCCAATGGTGAATGTTTGGCATATAGTTACAAAGGGGAATTATTATCAGAAGATACTATCATAGTTTATAGAGTCAATGACTTATTAGGATTAGAAAAAAAACATGTTATCCTCAAAGAAAAGACAAGCATATATTATGCAGATAGAGTGACGTTGAGTGCGGATTGCAACATTCTCACGATTAAAAAATTCATCCCTGACAATGCCTATACAACAAGACCTCAAACAGGGAAAACAGTAGTATATATTTACGATTTGTCAAAACCATCTAATATTGAGAGTCTGCATGAAACTCATTATTCAAAGCCAAAATTTTATCCCAATCCATCATATGGAATACTGTACGCCGACCCAATAGAAGAGAACATCATGTTTAAAATCTATTCAATAGACGGACAGATGTTAAAGAATCAAAGTATAAAAGATAATCAAATAGATATTTCAGATTTACCCAACGGTATCTACCTCTTAGAAACCGAGAGAAATGATAACAAAAACATTCAGAAAATTGTAAAAATAGAATAAGGCGTGAACTAAAAAACCATGCTAACAATTGGTTTGCCTCTACCTCTCTTATCAGGTGTTCTTTTCAATGACTACCGTTAGTATTAAGCAGAAAAGTCCTTATAAAATCTAAAGATACCGAAAAAAAAGTGTCTCCACTCGACCTATGGGTCAACAAATGTAAGGAGAAAATCGTTATTATCATATTGCTATCAGATGAGTATAACAGCTTTTGGAGTAATAGAGTGTAGACAAAATCGACTGCAATACATATTTTTTAAGTGTTTTAGAAATTTAGTTGCACAGAAGTGATAGATAATATTAAATCAAAAAAATGAAAATGATATATCATAAAGCCTTTATAATGTTGATAATCACTGTTTCATCATTTCTTATTATTCAAGCACAAGATGCTCGTCCAAAATTAAGGGGTGTTCAAGTGGGATATCCAGGCATTTGGTTTTATCGAGAGATTAAAGTAATCAAAACACTGTACATTAGAAATGAATTTGGGGTTGAAAGGTACTCTGGCTACAAAAATTCGGAGTGTGATTTCAGAAATAAGCCTTTTGAGCCCATTATCAGTTTCGTGCCAAAATGGTATTATAATTTAAGTAGCAGAAATGAGAAGTATAAAGATGTATCTGATTTAGCGGGTAATTTTTTCTCAATAAATGCCAGAGCAAATTTAAACCCATTTGCTAAATTTGAAAATCATATTAATCAATTGTCAATAATACCAACATGGGGTGTCCGACGTAATATTAATCGGTATTTAAATTATGAGTTTACTGTAGGTTATGGATACTACGAAACAAACCTCTATAATTTATATTGTTCATCTGATAACTTCGACTTTGGTTTCACCCTTGATATTCAAGCTCGTATAGGATTTAAGTTTTAAAAACATCACGCACTTAAATTATCCACTTCAATTAATTAATTTAGAGCTTTAAAATATGAGAACATTAGTCATATTGTTGCTTAGTTATTAACCCACTACAACTCAAAACTCGTACAGTAACCCAACTATTTTCCAAGGACCGTTTTCAATTCATCCAAAACGGATAGGTCTTCTATTGTAGATGGTACATTGAATGGTGCGTCATCCGCTATGGCTCTGATGATTTTTCTAAGGGTCTTACCGCTGCGTGTTTTGGGAAGCCTTTCTACGTAATACACTGTTTTAAAAGCTGCTATAGCACCGATAGTTTCTCTTACTTTTGTGATAAGGTCTTTTGTCACCTGTTCTTTATCTGTAACATTGGGCTTTAATACAACAAAACCAATGGGTATTTGACCTTTAATTTCGTCATGACAACCGACTACAGCACATTCGTTGACCGATGGGTGACTAGCAACAATTTCCTCCATATCACTGGTAGAAAGTCTGTGACCAGCCACATTGATGACATCATCCATACGACCTGTAATAAATATATATCCTTCTTCATCTTTGAAGCCGCCATCTCCAGAGAAGTAATAGCCAGGATACTCTGCCAAATAGGAGGACTTAAATCTATCATTGTCTTTCCAGAGACCAGGCAAACATCCTGGTGGTAGGGGTGTTTTGATCACAACAGCACCTTCTTGATAGGGCGGCATTTCTTCCATGTCTTGTGACATGATTTTAATATCGAATCCTTTCATGGGGCGTCCAGCTGAACCTGGTTTTACTGGAAATAAATCTAAACCCATATAATTAGCCAACATAGGATAGCCTGACTCGGTTTGCCACCAATGGTCAATAACCGGGCGCTGAAGTAAACCAGAAATCCAATCATAAGTGGCCACATCCGTTCTTTCTCCTGCCAAAAACAAGGCTCTTAAGGAAGATAAGTTATATTTTTTAAACATATTACCTTCAAAATCTTCTTTTTTTATGGCTCTAAAAGCTGTCGGTGCTGTAAAAAATGTATTAACTTTGTATTCCTCAATGATTCGCCAAAAAGTTCCAGCATCAGGCGTTTTTATAGGTTTGCCTTCAAACACTACTGTAGTACAACCTCTTATCAAAGGTGCATATACGATGTAAGAGTGTCCCACTACCCATCCTATATCAGAGGCCGCCCAGTAAACACTGCCTTGTTCGGCCCCATATACGTATTCCATACTTGAATTTAACGCTACAGCGTGTCCACCATTATCGCGGACTATACCTTTCGGAGCTCCCGTCGTACCTGACGTATATAGTATGTACAATGGATCGGTTGAGTCCAATATTTCGTAATCAGCCGCTTCAGCTTGTGATAGAAGTGTGTTCCAGTCCTCATCAAATCCCTCTTTCATCTGACATGGTGCAAAGTCCCTTTGATACACTATACATCCTTGAGGTTGGTATTGTGCCAATTCCAATGCTTTATCAACTATAGGTTTGTATTCTATGATTTTATCAATTTCCTTACCAGCACTACCCATTACAATATATTTAGGTTGAGCATCATTGATCCTTATGGCGAGTTCGTGTGCCGCAAAACCACCAAAGACGACGGAATGCACAGCTCCTAATCTCGCACAGGCGAGCATAGCTATCACAGCTTCAGGAATCATAGGCATATAGATGACTATACGGTCACCCTTTTCTACACCTTTTGATTTTAATACGCCTGCAAATAAAGCCACTTCGTTGAGTAATTCTTCATAGGTATATTGTTTTTTGACGCCTGTCACAGGACTATCATAAATTAAGGCCACATGCTGACCTCTGCCACTTTGGATATGTCTATCCAAAGCGAGATAAGACGTGTTTAATTGACCTCCTTCATACCATCTGTCAAGACCTTCTTTATCTTTGCTAATGATACTAGAAGGAAAAGTAAACCAATCTATTTTTTTAGCTTCATGTGTCCAAAATACTTCAGGATTTTGAATGCTTTCTAGGTATAAGGATAGGTAGCGCATTTTATGATTTTAATTTTTTATTTTAAATTATGAGTTTACATTTTGAGGTTATTTCTAACTTCTAACTTTAATTTGAGAAACGTTTACCAATCCTTTAAGGCTTAGTCAATGCAGGACCTAAAGATTCAGAAGTCTACAACCTACCTTCACTACTGTTCGGTAGGCAGGTCTGCGATCATCAATCCTGAATCTGCAATCAATCTAATTCCTACCTTTGCACCAGCGATCCAGCTTTCAATTCTTCTACACTTTCAGGATTAAGTAGGGTAGAAGTGTCGCCCAAATTAGAGGTATCATTCTCAGCTATTTTTCTAAGTATGCGCCTCATTATCTTACCTGATCTTGTTTTAGGCAGTTGGTTGACAAACTGTATTTTGTCAGGTTTGGCTATGGGGCCAATGGCTTTGGTGACTACATCCAATATTTCGCTTCTCACGTGGTCCTCTTCCATGTTTTCGCTATGCGTTTTGACATAAGCATATATACCCTGACCTTTGATATCGTGTGGATAACCTACCACAGCCGATTCCACTACAGCTGAGTGTAGATTAATAGCATCTTCAACTTCTGCAGTGCCAATTCTATGACCAGAAACATTAATCACGTCATCTACTCTACCTATGATTCTATATCTTCCGTCTTTGTCTCTACGAGCACCATCACCTGTAAAATATTTGTCATGAAATGCAGAAAAATAGGTTGTTCGACATCTATCATGGTCGCCATAAGTCGTTCTCAGTATGGATGGCCATGGAAATTTAATGCATAATAATCCTTCCACATCATTACCCTCCAATTCAATGCCTTGAGGATCCACCAAGCATGGTTGTACACCAGGTAAAGGATACGAAGCGAAACAAGGCTTAGTATCTGTAATACCAGGTAGAGGCGTGATTAAAATCCCTCCTGTCTCGGTTTGCCACCAAGTGTCCACTATTGGAGCCTTACCATGACCTACTTTTTCATTGTACCAATTCCATGCTTCTTCATTAATAGGTTCTCCAACTGAACCAATGACAGTCAAATGGCTCAAATCATATTTAGAGGGTTCGTTCCAGCCACTAGCCATCAAAGCTCTTATGGCTGTGGGTGCAGTGTAAAATTGATTGACTTTATGTTTTTCACATATATGCCAAAATCTGCCTGAATCTGGATAATTGGGCACGCCTTCAAACATTATTGTAGTAGCACCAGCCAAGAGAGGCCCATATACTATGTAAGAATGACCAGTAATCCAGCCTACATCTGCTGTACACCAATAGACATCACCATCATTATATTGAAAAACATTTTTGAAACTATAGCATGTATAGACCATATAACCGCCACATGTATGTACTACTCCTTTGGGTTTGCCTGTAGAGCCAGACGTGTACAGTATGAAAAGCATATCTTCTGAATCCATTTGTTCAGCTTCACATTGATCATTCATCACATCCACCGTGTCGTGCCACCAAAGATCTAAATTGTCGTTCCAATGGACATCACCACCTGTCGTTTTATAAACCAAAACTTTTTCAATAGAATCACATCCCATAGATATGGCTTCATCTACCACGTCTTTTACGGGTATAAGCTTCGACCCTCTTCGGTTATAGTCAGAACATATGACCACTTTACATTCTGAATCTTTGATTCTATCTGCTAGTGCCGAGGCTGAAAAACCTGCAAATACAACAGAATGTATGGCTCCTATACGGGCACACGCCAACATGGCCACCGCCACTTGAGGTACCATTGGCATATAAAAGCAGACTCTATCTCCTTTAACTACTCCCATACTTATTAATGCATTGGCACATTTGTTGACTTCAGATAGTAATTGCTTATATGTATATTGTATGGATGGTTCATTTGGTTCATTAGCTTCCCATAAGATGGCTACTTGATCACCTTTCGTTTCGATATGTCTATCGAGACAGTTTTCAGTAATATTCATCTTCCCACCGACAAACCATTGTACATCTGGTGTGACAAAATCATTTTTGAGCACGGTGTGCCACTTTTCGTGCCAAGTGAATGTTTCGGCTTGTTCTGCCCAGAAAGCTTCTGGGTTTTCTACACTTTTTTGATACGCTTCATGGTATTGTTCAAGAGATTTGATTTGTAAGGTCATAAGTAAGGTGTTTTATTTGAAGTGCAAATATATAAATATCTAAATAACTATATATAACAATCTTGATATTTTTTTTAAAAATATGATAGAAGTCATATTAAAATATGGATAAAACTATGTTGCAGCCTGCACTGTTTGACGGATCATTCTCTATCCCAATAATATATTAAGGGTATTTTTGTATTTAATTTTGTCACTTGATATTGCAATGCAAAATACCACCATAAAAGGGATATCGAAAAGTTGTACTTAACTGAACAAGATAATTATTGTTATTAATAGATATGCCTCCTTTAGAATATCGTCTTTAGTAGGTATTAATCCAAAATTTAAAAAGAAACAAATTTTGGAACTTTATTGGTGTTCTCAAATGGTCTTAATGATTTTTAATCATTATATACTATCCATCCAGCTGGACATATGTATCTGGATTTCTTTAGCGCTTTGGGAGACAAAATCTTCGAAATTTTCAGAATTATCAGCATAAATGATAGCTCGGCTTGAATTGATTAATAAACCGACATCTTGATTACTACCATATTCCATGACAGAATCAAGGTCGCCACCTTGTGCTCCAATACCTGGTACCAGAAAGAAGTAATCTTTGGCCATTTGTCTGATGTCTTTGAAATCATCAGGATGTGTGGCTCCTATGACGTACATGATGTTTTTGGGATTGCCCCATGATTGCGATTTTGTAATGACATGTTCATACAGGGGTCGGCCATTATTATCATGTATTCTTTGAAAATCATTGCTTCCTTTATTGCTTGTTAAGCCTAGGAGGATGACCCATTTATTATCGTACTCTAAAAATGGCGTGATAGAATCTTCACCCATATATGGGGCCACAGTTACTGAATCAAAGTTAAAGTATTCGAAAAAAGTTTTAGCATACATTTTACTTGTATTGCCAATATCTCCTCTCTTGGCATCTGCTATAGTAAATATATCTCGAGGTATATAATCCATAGTTTTTTCTAAAGTTTCCCATCCTTTTGGACCTAGTGATTCATAAAATGCGATATTGGGCTTATAAGCTACACAATAATCTTTGGTGGCATCTATGATTCTTTTATTGAATTCATAAATGGGATCATCATAGGACAGCAAGTGAACAGGGATTTTATCAATATCAGAGTCCAAACCTATACATAGGAATGATTTTTTTTCGTATATATGACTTAAAAGGTCTTCTCTACTCATGCGACAAAAACACCATTAATAGCTTCAACCGATTTTATTTCAGGAACACGAGATTTTATGGTCTGCTCCACGCCTGCCTTCATTGTCATCGCGGACATAGAACAATGTTCACAATTTCCAATCCATTTTACTTTGGCTACAAAATCCTCGGAGACTTCTATTAACTCTATATTTCCACCATCAACAGCCAAGTGAGGTCTGATTTCTTCAAGAGCATCATTGACCTTTTGGCTTATTCTGGCAATTTGTGCATTTTGCATTTGCTAATTTTTTTTTACAACGATTGATTGTTAACAATTAAGACAATATTATGTACAAAATTGTTCAAAAACTGGATATAAATAGATAAAGTATATATTTTTCGATTATTTAGGGTGAAATAACTACTTTCTTAAATACAATTTCATTATCTTTCATTAAAAATTTAAAGAAATACAATCCTGGTGTATTGATTCCTAATTCATTTATTTCAAATGTTTGTTGATTTAAGGGGATATCAATAGAATTTACTATTTTCCCTTGACTATCTAATACATCAATTTTATCAATCCATTCATTTTTTACTCCCGATATTTTTATATGATTTTTAGTAGGATTGGGATAAATAATGATTTCAGATACTTTGTAGTATAGCACATTTGATGTTCCATCAATTACAATATTTGTGATAAATGTACTACATCCGTTTTTATCAGTGATTTCAACAGAATAAACGCCAATGCTCACATTTAATAATATAGGATCACTAGTTGATTCATAAAAGTCTCCATTTTTAAACCAAGTAAATTGTAAATCTGCAACATTATTATTTAAACTTAGAGCTATGAATCCATCCTTTGCATTCTCATTAGTAGGTGGATTGATACTTACATTGTTGACTACTAATTCGTCGCTAAGACTTTCAATAGTTATATTGGAAATAAACGAAACACAGCCCAAAGTATCTTCAACTATAATGGTGTAGATACCTTTACCTAATGAGTCCAATTCACCTAAATAAAGTTGGTTTTCCTTTAATATCTTTATTTCTACCTCACCTGAATTTCCGGTAATATTGAGTATTATGGAGCCATCAAATGAATCATAACAAGTCGCAAAATTAGTTTGAATATCAATATTTAATAAACAATTAGAACTTTCGACTATTACGATCTTACCAAATGTACATTCATTGGCGTCACTGATCACATATTCATAAAACCCTGAACTTAAGTTTTGCCTATTAAATTCAGTATTTAAATCATTCCAAATTATAGAATAGGGGCTTGTCCCACCTTGCGGTATGATATCAATTTTTCCGTCATCAATATCTGTATCACTTGTGTTAGTAATGACTTCTATTGATGAAAGAATATCGGGCTCACCCATCAAAATGGTATCTTGCAGCCTACACTGAGCATCATCAATTATGGTGAATGGATATATGCCTGCTAAAAGTTGAGTTAAAGTATCTCCTGTCAATAAAGTGTCAGCCCAGCTTATATTTAAATCTCCAAAACCGCCAGAATATACCACTAAAATACCACCATTATTATCTCCATTACAGAGGACTTTATCTATTATAATAGTATCAATTGAAATACTGTCAGCTAGTGTGACACTGTAGGTGTATGATTCATTACAATTGCTCTCATCTATTATATCGAGATTATACTCGCCAATGGGTAAATTAATAATACTTGTATCTCTAGAACCATTTGACCATTCAAAACTCAAATTTCCTGTCCCTCCAGAAAGAGAAACCGTCAAAAATCCTGTCGAATCATTTGAGCACAGCACTTCTCTACTCTCTATTATTAAGGAGTTAATTTTTTCGGGTTCTAAAATTGTAAACTCAAATATTTTTTGACAACTTGTAGAGTCATCAGTTATTGTTACTTGGTAAGTGCCCTGTACCAATGAATCTATGGATGAAATATTGTGGCCAGTTGACCAATTGTAAATAGCATTTCCTAATATATTTTCTGGAGTCAAGGTAATCGAGCCATCATTTAGACCAAAACAGCTAGCATCTTGTATTTCTGCATTGGCGATAATATCAGCTGAAGCGCTGATTTCAACATTATAAAGGATATCACAGTCGTTAAAGTCAGTTATATATATAGTATAGTTATCAGGATATATATTTGAGAAAATAGCTGGGTTAAAAATACTTTGAGTTCCATTAGAGAAAAAAACTGTATATGGCGCAGTTCCTCCGGATACTCCTACATTTATTTCTCCATCGGCTATAGTTGAGCATGAAGCATCTGTTGTGGTAATGACAGCATTGATGGGTTCAGGACCTATTAAGGTTTGTGTAGCAATAAACTCACAATTGGCGGCATCAGTGATGGTAACCGAATAAGTACCTTCTGCAAGGCCATTGATATTTTCAGAAGTAGATCCTGTCGACCATGAAAAGGTTACAGGAAAATTACCATTCGAGAGTACAACATACAAAGATCCATCACTAGCATCATGGCAAGTTGGGTGGTTTATTTCAAAGTCTATTTCTGGGGTAGGAGAAACGAAAACAACAGTTTCATTAACTGCCTCGCAGCCATTAGAATCTGTAATGGTTACGACATATAAGCCAGCGGGCAAATTAGATAAATTAGGAGTTGTAGCTCCAGTATTCCAACTATACAAATATCCTCCTGTACCCCCATTCACTGATGTTGTGACTGTCCCATTCGATGCGCCGTCGCATATAGTTGAGCCAGTTATTGATATTACTAATTCTGGAGGGTCATTGAGATTTACCGAAGTTGAAGCCGTATTACCATCACTATCAGTCACGGTTACAGAATGAGTTCCAGCGGATAAATTACTGTTAGTAGAATTTGTGGTTCCATCATCCCAAAGATAGCTATAACCGCCAGAACCACCCATAGCTTCTGCTGTAGCTGATCCGTCATTTCCCTCAAAGCAAAGTGGATCATTAGAGGCAATGATGTCTATACTTAATGGATCAGATGGTGAAGATATAGGAATAATTTCTGATGTTAAAACGACTAAGTCACCGCTAGTATTACCGTTGCCATTAGCAATGACAGAAGAAGCATAAAATTTTATTTCGGGGATAGACCCTGTACTAGAGGGTGCTGTCCAATTAACAGTAAAAGTTAAAGAATTACTTCCAGCAAAATTCTGAGCGGGGGAATGTCCAAAATATGTTTTCCCTCCAGCGGTTCTTAGCTGTGTATTAGGTGATGGACTAGACATACTTCCAGCATTCCCATTACTACCATTAAGCGCGACTAATTGAAAACCTGCTCTAACGGCATTGCCATTAGGATTATTTACGGTAACTTCAATAGTATAGGTTTGGTTAGTTTCTATAGTCGGTGGCAAACCAGATATTATAACATCGCCGTTCAAACTACCACCACCTCCATGGCATTGATTACATGCACTATCTCCAGGCGCTCCCGTGTAACCGCCATTGCCTGTGGTAGGGTGAAGGCCAGAGTTACTTAACCCCAAAATCATGACTATAAGGATGGAGAACACTGAGGCACTCCTTTTGAAACTTGCAAATTTTGTTTTCATTTCAGATTGTTTTGATTTTTTTTAAAAAGTAAACTTATTAAGAAGTCATACTTGATTATTTGGCAATACATTGTTTAAATTTTCTAAATATCTGACTATATATTTTCCTAGTATGTCAAATTCAATATTAACGGTATCACCCTCATTTATTGATGAGAAATTAGTGTGCTCATAAGTGTAGGGAATTATGGCTACGGTAAATGTATCTTCGTCTATAGAGGCGATAGTTAAGCTGACCCCATTGATACAGATTGAACCTTGTGGTACAATAAGATTGTGGGATTTACTAGGGATTTTGAAAGTGAAGTACCAGCTTCCATCTGCATTTTTTACATGGGTGCACTCCGTAATCACATCTGTGTGCCCTTGTACAAAATGTCCATCCATACGAGTTGTGGCCAAAACAGATCTTTCTAGATTGACCCAAGATCCTATTTGAAGTTGGTCCAGATTGGTTTTATCTAATGTTTCTTTAATGGCAGTTACTGTGTGTGACTTATGGTCAAAGGATACTACAGTTAAACAAACTCCATTGTGTGAAATGCTCTGATCAATATAAGCATCTTTACTCAGTAGAGACTCTATTGTGAAGTGTTTATTGGTACCTTCGTTGACTATATTAATAACTTTTCCTCTATCTTCTACTATTCCGCTAAACATACATATTTATTAATTTCTTATGATATTAATGTGACCTGATAATAATTGATCTTTTGCCTTGATACCTTTAATGGTTTGTTCGAAAATTTGACATCTGTAGTAATAAGTACCATCAGGATAGTCTCGACCTTTCCCGTTAGTTCCATCCCAATTGATTTCTGGATCGGTAGTCTCGAAGATTAAGATGCCCCATTGATTATATATTTTTAAATCTATTGAGCTAATGAAAATATTTACCATAGGTTTAAATAAATCATTTTTACCGTCATTGTTTGGTGTAAATGTATTGGGCAATACGTAAAATGGACAGTTTTCAAGACAAATTGTATCACTAGGTATACTTTCATTATTGTTTAAATCA
Source organism: Saprospiraceae bacterium (assembly GCA_036782555.1). GTDB lineage: Bacteria > Bacteroidota > Bacteroidia > Chitinophagales > Saprospiraceae > OLB9. The sequence continues at coordinate 3,476 of DAIPYV010000074.1, read as the reverse complement.
GTACTAGTCATGTAGTAGCAACCACTTAGGCCCTGAGTAGGTGTATGCAAATAAGTCAAATCTTCATCTTTAGAGACGGTTCTTATGAGTACATAAGGTTCACTTATGTTCGGGCTAAAATATATTTTGTAATTGGCCAAGTCTCTTGAGTTGTTAGGGCAAGTCTCGCTTAATCTTTTCCATTTAATGGTATTGTATAGTGCGTCTACATTGATATTGTCTGATAATCTATCACAGACGTTTTTTGCTTCTATCACTGGTGGACATGGAGGCCTGTTGTCAAAAGGGGTATTACAACTTTCTTGAGAATAGTTGTATAAAGGATCTTCAATATTGTCGATGGAATAAGTCCCAGTACCTAAGATTCTGTAACAATACTCCTGGCCATTTTCTAAATCTCTGTCTATCCAATTGTTTGTGGTAGTTTCTCCGATTTTGATAAAATCTCCCAAATTGTCTTGCTTAAAAACTTCATATAGGAAATTATTCCAAGGAACTTGACTTTCCCAATTCAAATTTATTTGTCTATCTGTAGGCTCTGTATCTAAATATATGGATGATGCTTCAGGCGACGAAGCTTTAAAATTATTTTGACTTGTGATATTAACTTTATAAGAATACTGACTAGCGGCCGTATTTATATTCCTATCTAAAAATGTAGTATCTATTTCTTGGCTGAAAGAATCGATGGTTTCGGACCAAATAGTAACAAAATTGGTGCTTTCTGTGGCTCGTTCTAAAGTATGCAAGTAAGGCGGTTGATTAATTAAGGTATCAAACTGTGTAGCTAATGGTTTAGTCCATTTTATATCTATGGCACCATTAGTTATATCTGTTTGGTTGACAGAAACTTTTGTCAATAAGGGCAGATCTCTGTTTTTAATAACACAGGTCTCGTTTGAAGGCAATCCTTCTACTCTGTTAAAAGGTATATTAAATGATGTCAATTTAGAAAACTCACCTTGTACTCTATAGCAGTAGGTATTGCCATTTTCAATATTTGTATCAATAAAAATATACTGTTCGCCAGATTTATTGAACGTAAGATTTTCTATCCTTGTATAAGGTGATCTGCTTAGTCCTGGGTTACAGGAGTCAGGTTGATAATTTGTACTTGAAATTTTTCTCCAAACAGAAAAACCTCTGAAGTTGTCATTTTCGTCATTGTCACAAAAATAAGGTGCATCCCAAGTGAGTCTAATATTATTATCTTGGGTATTTGCACTAAGGTTTTCAGGTGGCGGCCCTACTATTTTTATTCTTATCGTCCTCAGAGTAGCTAGACCTGTAGAATCAGGGAAGAAATTATCAACGGCTCTTACCACAATTTGATAATATTGGTCAGACACATGATTACAGTTGGTATTCCATATTATATTTGCTTGAAATGGTACAGCTGTATATTGTGAAGGACCATTTAATACTGCGGGTGAATCAATAACAAAGGGTCCGCCAGTGGCTGTGATGCGTACCAGTTGGTTTGAGTCTGGGTCATTGATTATTAAAGGAATATTTAATTCTGTACCAGCTATAACACAATATTCGTCTTGGGAAGTTATACTTGGTGGCTCATTTTCGCACGCTCTTATGAGTATCTGCATGTCTCTTAAAAGCTCATTTATTTTTATGCCATTTCTATATTCTGAAACTTTTATAGCAATATTATAATCTCCTTGTATTTTAGGGGTACGCCATATGATTTCGCCTGTAAATCGATTTATGGATATGACATTCGTACCGAACTGTCCTATTTGGTCTGGTAACCTATAATTAGGTACTGGCGTATTCAGCTCTTGGAGTGGCGCGACAAGCTCGAATACCAAACTATCTCCATCCACATCAAAGGCATTGGGATTATGTGTAAATATTCTATCCACACAACCTATATCAATGGGAGGTTGAAGCAATTGAACAGAATTATTAAAACCTTGGAATTGAGGATCTAATAAAGTAAATGTAGTGCTCAGGAAAAAAGGAATGTCTATAGAATTAGGGAAATTCACATTGAGAATACCACCAACACGGTTTGGATCTAAGAATGAGATTGTATATGTAGCTACCCCAGGATAAGTGTGTGTGGCGATGTAATAGTTTATTTTTATATCATTGACATCAAATCGCGTAAGATTATTATTTCTTTTGACTTGTTCAAATGAGCCATCTCCCCAAAAAACTTCCAGACTATCTCTATCGGCCGCTACACTAGTCGCTTTGGTATATGTGATTATAGTCATCTCAATAGTTAAAGACCCTATTTGCTTATACGTTATCTCTCCAGCCCTATTGTGGGTGGACAATAGACTATTGGCATAGAATATAACGAAAAAGACAAGTAGAAAAAATTTATAAAAACAATTCATTGTATAGAAATACAGTACATTCATTATAAAGCAATTATTATCAAAAATGTTTTAATAATTCTAAAACTGTAAAAAAAATCCTTAAATCTTGGTATTTGGTTTCAAAAAAAGTTCTACCTTTGTGTTCTATTAAGTTATTTGACATTATGAGACTTGTAATAATTTTAGCAATTTCTTTAGGGGTTTTGGCTTGTAAAAATACTTCTGAAACAAAGACAAATCAACTAGAGTGGCTGACAATAGAAGAAGCCAACGATATATTAAAAGAAGGCACAAATAAAAAATTTGTGGTTGATGTTTATACTGATTGGTGTCATTGGTGTAAAGTTATGGATAAAAAAACTTTTTCAGATCCTGAAGTGATATCTTACCTTAACGAAAACTTCCATATGGTCAAATTTAATGCTGAACAAAAAGAATCTGTCTTGCATAAAGGTAAGGAATACATATGGCAATCCATGGGGAGAAATGGTGTGAATGGTCTTGGGATAGAACTGTTGAACGGAAGGATGAGTTACCCATCTTTAGTATATCTAAATGAAAAATTTGAAACTATATTAATTTCTCCTGGTTATAAAGAGCCGCAACAGTTAATGGGTGAGTTGAAATCATTGTGAAAGTAGTGTAATTAATGAGATATTAGCTCAGTTGGTTTAGAGCGCTGCCTTGACAGGGCAGAGGTCACTGGTTCGAGTCCAGTATGTCTCACTTTTTTTTTATTTTTTTTTCAAATTTGTTTTTTATTTAAAAAAATTATCTACCTTTGCGCCGCTTTTAGAGAAAAGTGCTTTATAAAACGGTGGGGTGGGTGAGTGGCTTAAACCAACAGTTTGCTAAACTGTCGTACTGGAAACGGTACCGGGGGTTCGAATCCCCCCCTCACCGCTTGAAGTATTTGGTTAATTTAAGCTAAGTATCCTGGCTGTTTCTAGCGCAGTTATGTTTGTGTATCCAGCAAAGGCTGGAGGGTCTTAGGTTCGAAAAGAAAGAAACAAAAAATATACGGGGCGTAGCGCAGTCCGGTTAGCGCATCCAGCAAAGGCTGGAGGGTCGCAGGTTCGAAAAGAGAGAAAGAAACAAAAGATATACGGGGCGTAGCGCAGTCCGGTTAGCGCA
>DAIPYV010000073.1:0-15914 GCA_036782555.1 Saprospiraceae bacterium | reverse complement strand
TTTCCTCATTTTCAATTATATATAAAATAAATCTGTATCTTTGCGGCCATTTTGAAATTTTTATTATTTAACCACTGCCCCAAGGGCATACAAACTTTATTAAAATGTTAGAAGATAACACTTTAGAAACAAATGAAGGTGTAGAGGAAACTGTAGTTGAAGAGACTGCAGAAGCCACTCAAGAAGCTCCAGCTCCGGCGCCTGCACCAAAAGTAGAAACTCCCAAAACACCGCACGATGAATTCGATTGGTCAATTGGAAAAAGAAACACTGTAAAATACAGTGAAAGTGATCAAAACAAGTACTTAAATGATTATGACAACACTCTTAACTCCGTAGCGGAATTAGAAGTAGTCAAAGGTCGTGTAACCGCTATACACAGCGGAGATGTCGTCTTAGACATCAATTATAAGTCTGATGGGTTGGTTTCTTTATCTGAGTTTAGAGATAATCCAGATTTACAAGTAGGTGATTACGTGGATGTTTATGTTGAAAACAAGGAAGATCTACGTGGACAATTGATATTATCTCGCAGAAAGGCTAAGCTATTAAAAGCTTGGGACAATATAGTAGATTCATATACTAATGGTACCATCGTAAAAGGTACTGTTTTGAGCAAAACTAAAGGTGGTCTCATCGTAGATTGTTTAGGTCTGGAGACTTTCTTACCTGGATCTCAAATAGATGTGAAGCCAATCACAGATTATGATATCTACGTGGGTAAAACCATGGAATTTAAAGTAGTAAAAATCAATGAGGCCATCAAAAATGCTGTAGTCTCTCACAAAGCGCTTATCGAAAGTGACCTTGCAGAGCAAAGAGAAACTATCATAGCAGGTTTAGAAAAAGGACAAGTTTTAGAAGGTACTGTGAAAAACATCACTGACTTTGGTGCCTTTATGGACTTAGGTGGTGTAGATGGTTTATTATATATCACAGACATCTCGTGGGGTAGAATCAATCATCCAAATGAAGTATTGTCTATCGACCAAAAAATCAATGTAGTTGTTTTGGACTTTGGTGAGGACAAAAAGAGAATATCTTTAGGTCTTAAACAATTGACACCTCATCCATGGGAAGTACTAGACGGTACTATTGAGGAAGGAAGTGTCGTCAAAGGAAAAATCGTCAATATCGAGGATTACGGTGCATTCCTTGAAATCACTCCGGGCGTAGAAGGTTTAATTCACGTTTCAGAGGTCAATTGGAGCAGTCAGCCAGTTCATGCTAAAGAGTTTTTCACTCTTAACCAAGAAATGGAAGCCAAAGTAGTGACTATAGATAGAGACGAAAGAAAGATGTCATTGAGCATCAAGCAACTTTCTGAAGATCCTTGGAGCATCGTCGCATCTAAATACCAAGTAGGTACAAAACATATAGGTGAAGTTAAAAATTTAACCCCTTATGGTGTTTTCGTAGAGCTTGAAAACGGTATTGGCGGAATGGTTCACATCTCAGATCTATCATGGACTAAGAGATATGGACATCCATCTGACTTTACAAAAGTAGGTGAAAAAATTGATGTGTCCATTCTTGAAATAGACGAAGAAAGCAGAAAATTATCCTTAGGTCACAAACAATTGGAAGAAAATCCATGGGACACTTTTGAAAATGTATTCCCTGTAGGTTCTTACCATGAAGCCACTGTTGTTAAAAAAGATGACAGAGGCGCTATCGTACAGTTGCCATACGGATTAGAAGCTTACGCACCTATCAAACATATCAAAAAAGATGACAACTCTACAGCTGAACAAGATGAAATTTTGACATTCAAGGTTATAGAGTTTAATAGAGATGATAAAAGAATTATAGTATCTCATACAAGATATCTACAAGATATACGCAAAGAGGCTGATGCTCTTATAGAGGGTGAGAAAGAAAAAGAAGAAAAAGAGATTAAGAAAACCATCAAAAACACACAAGCTAAAATAGAGTTATCTACTTTTGGTGATATTGAAGGTTTTTCTGAATTGAAAGAGCAAATGGCACAAAATGCAGAGCAAGCTGAAGTAGAAACAAAAGCTGAACCTGTAGTAGAGGAAAAGGTAGAAGCTACTCCTGTAGTAGTAGAAAATACAACCTCTACTGAAACTGCCGGTGATGATTTAAAAAAGATAGAAGGTATAGGGCCGAAAATCGAACAATTGTTTAATGAAGGTGGTATTCATACGTATGCAGACCTTGCAAAAGCAGATATTGAGCAATTAAAAGAAATTTTAAACGCAGCGGGCTCTAGATATCAAATGCACGATCCTACATCATGGCCTATGCAAGCTGAAATGGCTGCAAATGGCGAATGGGATAAACTCAATGAATGGCAGGATGAGCACAAAGGTGGAAAAATAGACTAAATTTTAGTTCCACTTTTTTATAGAATAAAGCCTTCGCAATTAGATCTTTTTGCGAAGGCTTTTTCATTATGATAATATTACTAAAAAAACTACATTCAATAAAAAAATAATCCCAACACGATCCATTTTTCAGTCCTAACTAGGGCTTGCTTGGTATGATTAAAACTCTTGATTATTAATTAAGTATATTAATATTTATTGGTTTCGATGCACGGGTATTTGCCCAATTTGACTTAAACATTTGCACTTCATTTAGTCTTTTGCCCTATGCGGGCAGCAGTTACTTTTTTGCATATTTTCCTTACCCTGATTCCTTTGGAATACCACGCAGAAAAAAAGTAACCTACCTTGAAAGGTAGGCAGGCTCAAAAAACGCTAGTTCAAAAAAAGGTAACTGAATGGTGCAGCTGTGCTGCATTTGAGTGATACGAAATCACTCAAAAATGAAGGCACTGATGGAAACCTCCATCAAGCTTTTCCATACAATCAGTAAGTTCTTGAAAATGCTTTTTCTATCGCCTTTGATATCAATGGTTAACTCTAAATATTCTGCCTAGGCGATAGACGCACTTTTGACTCTTCATTCCCTATCGCTTGTTTTTTGAACAATATACCAGACCAATGGCTGTCTTTTAAATTGAAGGATTTTTACTTTTTCAGCAGGCCCTAACTATACTTAAGTACTTCCTTCAGACGTGACGAACTAAAATGTATAAGTAGAGGTTAAACTGAGCCTCTAAAATTAAACATTGATCTATAAATAACACTTTGAATCTTTTCTCTAATTTTCCTATTATTTAAGGTTTGATTATTGCTTTTGGGATAGGTCCTGTTACTGATAAATGTATATACAATATTGTTAACTGGATCTGCCCATGTAGCTGTCCCAGTGTAACCCGTATGGCCAAAAACAGAAAATGGAGCATGCGGAGAAACATTTTGCTTTTTTAAGGAGTCCATTTCTTTCATATCAAAACCATAGCCTCGACGTGTGGACTGCGGATGTCTTGTAGTAAACATTTCCACAGTTTCCTGCTTTAAAAACTGAACGCCACCATATTTTCCTTTATTGAGCAACATTTGCATCATTGTAGTTACTTCGGTGGCTGTAGAAAACAATCCAGAATGACCTGCTATACCACCCAGCATAGCGGCACCCATATCTTGTACATGACCTCTTATGATTTGATGTCTATAATAATTATCAATTTCAGACGGTGCAATATTTCTTAAATCATGAACTTTAAAGGGATTAAAGCCCGTAAATCTTAATCCTAATTTTTTGTAAAAATGTTTATTTAAATAATCTTCTACACCCCCGTTGAGTCCATCGTTTAGCATTTTATAAAGCAAATAAAAGCCCAAATCGCTATATTTGTCAGTATGATTTTCTCTAATATTTGATACATAAATTTGTGAATATATAGAGTCAATATAATCATCTCTTAAAAAAAGATTTTTAGCCACCGGTATTGTAAAATTATCTTTTAGCGTTTTTTGGTAATAATGATTATTCATTTTTTGGTTTTTATTATCCGGCAGAGTATTTTTATAAAAAGGAATCCAAGGGTTTAATCGTGCTCTGTGAGCCAAGAGTTCTCCTATTGTAATATCAGCTTTATTAGTAGTATCTATTTTAGCAATATATCTTTTTAAAGGTGCATCCAAGTCAACTTTGTTTCTATCATAAAGGTGCATGGTTGTTAATGTAGTAGATAATATTTTGGTTATGGAAGCTAAGTCATAGATGGTATTATTTTGTACAGAAGATTCATTAGGTGATAATTTTCCATAATTTTTCTGAAACACGATACGTCTATCCTTAGAAATAACCACCTGACCTCCAGGAAAAGCCCCCAATTTCATAGCTCCATTCATTATTGAGTCTATCTGCGTAAGGGTATCCGTATTGAGATAGACCATTTCCGGCCAAGCATAACCCAAGCGATCTAAATGTTCTTTATCGATTCCGTACCCTGCTTTAAATTTATCACCAGAAGAAAAAGGTAGTTTACCATTGATATTAAAAACGCCCATTATACCCTGTACTGTAGCGTCTTGAGTAATAGAATCATTGTCATAATTTATAGCCAAATGGTCTATTTTTTCAAACTTATTTAGAAGATATGGATTCCCAAAAACAATGACCCTGACGCGTGTCTTTTTCTGCAATTCTCCTATAAATTTAACCAACAAATCTGGTATCTGTGCCGAAAAATCACCGCTTTTTCCCGATGAATGTATGGCGATAACCACATCATCATATTCAGATAGTGCTTTCAATCTTATAGCATATTCAGCCCTCAGGTTAGTAGGCATAATATGATAATTATGTGTATTGAGATAACTGCTCATTCTTTCCTGAAACTTAGAGGTATGAAATTGATTGACACTGATTACGGCTACAGTTTTATCATCAATATTTCTCCATGGGAAGAGATTACTTTTATCGCTGACGATTGTCATAGAAGACTCGGCTATGGACTGTTTTAGTGCTAAGGCTTTTTTATTGTTGATCGATTTAAAAATATTATTTTCAGATACCTGCGTACCTCTGTGCAAGCCAATTTTATATTTGGCTCTCAGAATACGATACACAGACTCATCTAATCTTTCATCAGTAATTTTTCCATTCGATATATAAGATTTTATGGCATTAAATGCATTTGGAAGATTATCGGGCAATAATATGATGTCATTTCCTGCCAAAAAAGCTTCAGCTTCAGCAATACCCGATGGATAATGTTTAGTGACCGCTTTCATATCCATAGCATCTGTAAAAATAAGACCTTGAAATCCCATTTCATCACGCAATATTCCTTTTACCAATTTATCAGACATAGATGCAGGAAGCTTCGGTCTATTGTCTATAGAGGGTATATGTAAATGTCCTACCATCACAGCTGCTACACCTTGACTAGCCAAACGTCTAAAGGGAAAAAATTCAAACTCTTCCAATCGTTCTTTGCTATGTGATATTATTGGCAATTCATAATGTGAATCCACCTGAGTATCTCCATGACCAGGAAAATGTTTAACACAAGCCAAGACACCTTCTTCTTCCATGCCTTTTATATACAAATAGCCTTTTGATGTCACATGAAAAGGTAACTCACCAAAAGACCTATCAAAAATGACAGGATTGCGTGGATTACTATTTATATCCACCACAGGTGCAAAGTTGATATTAATACCTGTAGCCTTACACTGACGGGCTATCTCTTTGCCCATTTCATAAATAAGTTGATTGTTCTGAACGGCACCTAGCATCATTTGTTTTGGAAAAGAAATTGTTTCATTAGGAAACCTCATCCCCAATCCCCACTCAGCATCTAATGCCATTAACATAGGAGTTTTAGATGCTTTTTGAAATTTATTGACAAGAATACTTTGTGTTTCTGGAGAACCCTGAAAAAAACAAAGACCACCAAGATGATATTTTTTGATATAATCCAAAATAAGATTTTCTTCATCCTTGTTACCTTTTGAATAAGCCCGTACCATGAATAACTGACCTATTTTTTCGTCAAGGGTCATAGTAGATATTTGGGCATTGACCCAACCGTCCTCTCTTTCGAGATATGTCTGCGCATTGACAGTCAATATCATCATGATACCGATAACAAAAAATAATAACCTATCTATTTTCAAAAATCTTCTCATATTAAATCAATATATTTTATACTGTAATGACCATCTTCAAATTTCAATCTGTCGTTATCTTCGAAACTTTTTTATGGTCATAAAGCGCCCCGCATCACCAGCGGAATATAACACCCATATAATCAATCTACTTTGTGTGCAATAGTCAATTCTGAATCTTACATCTATCTAAACGTATGAAATGCTCAATAGCCACTTAAATTTTAGTTAAAATATTCTGCAAAATTAATAAAAACATACAAAAAACAAAGACATTTAACATATTTAAAAGTATATATGCATAATACCTTATTTTAATATGAAGACTTTAATCCAAAATCAAATTTTTTAAGCTGTTAAAAATAACATAAACAATATACAAAATAATACTAGACATTTTTGAAAATATGACCTTTGCGCCTTATAAAAATTTAGATGAAGATTAACCATTTTAAAATTGCCATTTATATAGTCGCACTTTGGGTAAGCGCTTTGAGCAATATAACGGCTCAAAATGTCATTTTAAATATTAAAAACACAGCCAATGAAGCCCTTATAGGCACTGCTGTCATGTTGGTCAATAGTCGAGATAGCACTCAATATTATAATACATCAGATATTAATGGTCAAGCGATATTTACTTCATTGGAAAATGGACCTTATCAATACAAAATATCTTATTTGGGATATGAAGATGCTATATCTGAGATAGAAATATCTGAACAAAACAAGAATTTTTCGATTACTCTAAAAGAAGGAGCACAGCTCATGGAAACTGTCGACATAGTTGCCAAAAGACCACTTATGCGGCAAGATGGCGAACGCACCATTGTAGATCCAGAACCCCTCCTAGGATCCATTTCTAATACATTGGAATTGCTCACAATGACACCTGGATTATTTGTGGATGATGATGGAAATGTTTTTTTGGGCAATAGCACACCAGCGTCCATACATATCAATGGTAGAGAACAAAGAATGAGCTCTGCCGATATCGCCAATGTATTGAGAAGTTTGCCTCCGGGCAATATCTTGAGAGTTGAAATCATAAGAAATCCATCTACAAAATATGATGCCTCTAGTACAGGTGGCATTCTCAATGTGGTGCTGAAAAAGGGTGTAAAAATTGGTCGCTTTGGAAGTGTGAATACCGGATTTAATCAAGGGCAACGTGGTAATAGATTTTTGGGTGTCAATCTTTATGATACTGGCAGTAAAAGTACATATTACATCAATGCCAATTACAGTAATGATGGTGGTTATGATGAGCTTTCTGCAAGACGACTTTCAGATGCGCCTTTTGAGTTAAGACAAGAAGGCATCACCGACAAAAAAAGCCACGTTGGATATTTAGGTTGGGGCTATAATACACAAATAAAAGAAAAGTGGAGCATAGGCTATGATGGACGCCTTAATACCAACAAGACCAACAATACTTCCGATTTTGTAAATGCTACACTCGGTTTTACAGGGGATTCTTTGGCAAAAATAAGTAACATCATCCAAGATAAAGGATTTTTTATCAATCATAATCATGATTTAAGCCTTGACTATACCAACGAAGATAACGGTGATGATTTGAAATTTAAATTAGGTTTTGCCCAATCTTTCAATGACGCCACTCAAGATTACAATAATACTTTTATATTTCCAACAATTGACCCGTTAGCTGGAAGTGGTCTATTATATAGTCAAAGAAACTTTGGATTATTTCAATTGGATTATACTAAAGAATTTAAGAATAAATGGAGATTCGAGACAGGCCTAAAATCTACTTTACAAAGTTTTAAAAGTGATAATCAATTTTCAATGGTCGAAAATGGGACATCAAATAATGATACTGCAAGAACCAATAAATTTGAATTTTTCGAAAACCTAAATGCAGTCTATGCCCAAGTGAGCAAAACTCTCAAATATGATATTTCATTTACCTCTGGATTGAGACTCGAAAATACTCTAATGGATGGTCGTCAAATAATTCCCATTGATACTCAATTTTTGGTATCACGTACGGATTTGTTTCCATATGTTTTTGCGAGTAGAAGAGTGATGAAAATAGCGGGCTATGAATTGAGAGGAACAGCATTGTTTAGGAAAACACTCGCTAGACCAAGTTACCAAAACTTAAGCCCTGGTATAACTATTTTGGATCCATTTAATTATCGCACTGGAAATCCTTCGTTAGCACCACAGTTTACCGATACATATGAGTTTAACATAGGATTTGATGATGTTCAGATTTTGGCTATTGGAAAAAACTACACTAATGGCATAATATCAGACGTACTCTACAATGACCCCAATCAACCCTTTCTTACTGTCAATACATTTGATAATATAGGAAGAAGCGAAGAAACTTATTTTAGGGTTTTAGGCGCTGTACCACCTATATTTAAGTACTTTTTTGTATTAGGCGCACAATACAATCACCTCAATTATTCAGGTGAATATCAAGATACTCCCATTAGTTTCAATAGAGGCAGCTGGCAATTTTTCACATTTCATCGGTATAAAATCACCGACAATACACAGTTGATGATGTATGGATTTATGCTCGTGGATGGCCAAAGAAATTTTTTGGAGTTAGGCAATTTTGGAATGCTCAATTTTACATTTTCCCAACATTTTATGGATAAAAAATTACAGATTTCTGTATTTTATAGAGACGTCTTACGGACGATGGAAAACCCATTCAGATTGGAACAGGGCAATGTATTATTTGAAGGGAGACAATACAGAGACCAACAAAGATATGGCATGAATGTACGCTACAATTTTGGCATCAAATCCAAAAAAGAGCAGAAGGGAATGTTTGAAATGGAGGGGAACTAAATGATCACTCATGATTAAAAAGCAAGAAATTTGAGACTTTATTTGCAAAATTTTGAGCTAATCGACCTTATCAGTGGAAACTGTTTAAAAAAAGGACATTGAGCCAAAATATAGATGTAGCTAGGATTTATATTTAATATGAAATTTTCAATCAATAAAAAGAGACTCATAAAGTTGTTTCTTTAGTATTTTATCAAAACTTACATCCTTTTTTTTATAAAGAATCTTGACCTCATTGTTTTTTTTGTATATTTCATCATATTTTACCTTCATCAATTGAGATCCATGAATGTCATAAAGACCTTGCTTTCCATTTTTGTTTGTCACTACAAAAAATAATTTCTTGTCGTAAAAGAAGTACTTTATATCATGATATAATACATTGACAATTTTATTGAATTCTTTATCAAAAACACCATATTTACCATCTTTTTTAACTACCCAAAAGTTTTTATCAATTGGTCTGACATCTTCACATTGAATTACATGGAAATCTTTATTATAATCGATACCATATAATATATAAGAGCCATTTTTATAACCAACATTATCAGAGATATATGTATTGTCTAAATTATGTAGTAAGATATTACCCTTTGTGTCCAAGACATCAAATGTATTCAATTTTACGCCTTTTATAAATTGATTAACATCTGCAAAGTGTGAATATACTGTAGGAAATATTAATGTATCCTCTGTGATAAACCCTGTCAATTCCCCGGCTTTAAAAAATAATTTGTCAATAGAAATACCATAACTCAAGAAGTGTCCGGAACCAATACGATCGATGAAAGCCTCTGTCCATTTGCCTTTGTAATAAATTCCAAATTTTTCATTAAACTTATAATATTTCAGATTATGATTTTGTAAAATTTGAGATTCATTAATAATTGTATCCAAAAAAATGATTTGGGCATTTAGATTTTTGGTAAGGCCTAAAGTATCCATTATTAAGAATGTACCACTGGAATCTACCATAAGATTGTTTTTTGTTGGGAAAATGACTTCGTACGGCCTTGTAACAATTTTAATAAAATGTCTATCAAGTAAGGAGGTGCTATCACCTCTTTCAGCTCTATAAAAAGGAAATGGATGCAGAAACTCAATGTTAGAATAACCTTTGATTTCAGGAAGTGTATTGTTTCTATTAAAATAAAAGTTTTCACCATTGACGGTATAATAATATATGTTACCGTAAATACCAGACATTCTAAAAAATCGAGGACGATCTTTAATTTCATAATCTCTAATAGGATTTTCATTAATATCCAACCATTCCCATTTATTGTTTCGTTTTATGAAAAAGTCAGAATCTGCATTTCGAATACATTCGGTAACACGACCACTAAATATTGGCTGCATATTTTTATTTAAAAATATATTACCTTTTTTAAAAAGTATATTGTTATTAATGATTTGATAACTATCATATTTGGCGGGGAATACTATACCTGTATTATTTAAGATTCCCTTCTTACCTTCGTAGGTAAACAATATTAATTCATGCTCAGTAATAACTGAAATTTCATCAAACACAGGATGTATAAAATAACCTTTACTGATCAATCCATAATAGTTGTCCTGGTAAATGTTATTCTTGTTTAGCACATAACTGCCTGTATAATAAATAAACCCACTTGAGCTAATCAATTGTTTTTGACCATTTAACAGATAACCTAGTACAAATCCATCTTTAAAATTAGAGGTATCTAAGAATCTATAGTTGAAAGGAATCACAACTTTGCCATCCACATTGACAATGCCAAAATTTCCTTCATCATTTCTGACTAAAAAATAGCCCTTATAAACATGTTGAATATCAAGGAAATCATCTTCAAATATGAGCTTTTCTTGATAATTTATCACTACCCAACGCCCGTTGTTCTTTTTACCATAAATACAATATTCTCCATACAATACCATGGTAAATTCGTTAGCGTAAGACAGTTTCATCGCTCGGCCTCTTAAAGTACTCATATCCATTCTGACCAAATCTATTGATTTCCCAGGATAAAAAATACTAAAATCCACTTCTGAAAAACTCAATGGAGAGCAATTTTTAGATTTATCAATTTCAACAAAAAAATCCTTGACATCCTGGCTTTGCAGGTTAATCACACTTAAACACAAGAATAAATAAATTATAAATTTTAAATGTATTATCATTATATTATATTATTTTGCAATTAGAATAAGTTAGGTCTATATCCTTCTAAAATATTCCGTTTTAAATAACTTACGCAAATCATCGCCAAAGGAGAGATCAAATAAATAATAATTTGTTACATGTGTAGAGACTAAGAAAGAGTATATTCCTATATTTTTCTCCTTGTCTAAAATAATATCTAATGTATGTAACAAAGATAACCACCTATTATCGTATGTTTTCGAAACACCTACCTTTCTACCTTTGTGATAAAAAGTTAAGAAATGCGGCCCTGTAGTAATTTCTGCCATATTTAGGGGTTTTATACTGCCATTTAAAAAATAATGAAGAGTTCTAATATTATCCTGTAACGATTTTCCTTCTTTTATAACAGGAAATGGATTTAACAAATTAAACTTATTCAATGAAAAAACTTGTATAGGTAATAGACTTAGAAGATCATCATAGTCTGCAAAGAAATTATTAGATAGTTTGGTATATAATTGATTAAGTTGTTTCGAGCTCATTTTGATAGTTTTTCTATGCTTACTAACAACTTCAAAAAATTCCAATTTTTCTCTCGTCGTAAGAAATGAATTAAAATCATCTATATCTAAATCTCCTCTAAGGTTTAATTCTAATTGATAATCGTACCTACCTTTTATTGGTTTAAATGACATTTTTATTGGTTCAGAATCTTCTAAGATAGTTTTACTATTCTTTTTAATAAAATGAGTTTCTGATAAAAAATCGAGATCTGGAAACAAAGCTATTATTTCTGAATATTCATCTGAACTAATATAACAAGGAAATAAATCAATAAATGAAATGAAACTAAAACTATGATTGAAACCATTATCGACAAGTACTTGTTTCATTTTTTTTAATATGGTAAAATATGAATTTTGATCTACTAAATACCTATAAGTTTGACTACTATAATTATTTGTAAAATCTTGAAAACTAAAAGAGTAATTTAAAGCATTTACTTTGACTATTATGTGTTCTTTATTGTAGTTGGTTTCAATATTGAACTGAGGTAGAAGATTCTGAAATAAATCTCTTATGAAAGTAACTAATTCACTTTTTGATGTTATCTCATACCTGGGTATAACATGATAAAAATCATCATAAGTTAACAGTAATTTAGGTAACTCTGCCTCTTCATTTATATACTCCTTAATAACGTTTGGCGTCATCTTTCCAGGTCGAAGGATACTTTTTTCTAACCCTTGAACTACTAATTTTCTTGATTCTTTAGAATTTAAAACTTTTTTAATAATATAAATATTTAGAATATTTTTATAGTTGATATTTTTCGTCTTAATCTTATTTAGGATGTTATTGAATAACAAAAATTCGGTAGAATCAATTACACCAGTTTTTAGAAGTAAAATATTAAGTGAAAAAAATTCAGTGGATTCATAAAGTGCTAACGCTGTTTTTGTTAAATAGTACTGGTCAAAATCTGATTTATCAATATCGTCATAAAAGCTTTTAAAAAACAAACCTTCATTGAGGAGGTTAATAACTTTATCAGTGTTTCTACCTACATTTTCTCCCAATGAGTACCGATCACTTTGGGACTCCATTGATTCACATACTTTTTGAAAAATAATATCAACTTCATTTTTTTGTATAAAACCGGTTGTGTCTGTGGATAAATATTGAGAATTGATAGCTGGTGAAACAAAATTGAAAATTTGATGATTAATTTCTATATCTTGTAATCGTGTCCAATATTTTACACAAAAGTGAGAATCGTCGAGTTTTGGAGGCGAAGATAATGAAATGTTCAAAAAGGGTAATTTTATTTCATTGGTGTACCAAAAATAGAGGTTATTAGAAGAGTCATGACTTTTAATTACTTGACAATTAAATCCGTTAAATATTTCATTTTTTACAAAATTATATTCACGATAGTTGACACCTTCACTTAGTGAACTAGGTCTTTTGTTTTCTAATTTTGAAATTTCAAAGTTTTTTATTCCTAGCTCATTCATCGCTTCAAAACATGGATGATGCCAGTCCGCTCTTGGGTGATGTTGTGGGTATTTAAATGTATATACCTGTTTGTTTTCATAGTCATAAACTACCCTTTTGTATATGCTATCATTATGGATAAAGACAGTTACTAATTTATTTTGTGAAAAGACTACTTTTGAAGCAGGAGCGTGTACATAGCTTAAAGTTAATATGTTAGGATCTTGGTTTTCTTTGTTTTTATCAATAAAAGATCTAATTTCTTTTATATCAAATTCACCCTCATAATACACTTGCGCTGAAAGAACACTAAAAATAAAATTAAATATTACAAATAAATAATTTTTATTAATCATAACACAAGATTAAATTTGCCAAATATTGTTTTGATACAATCTCTTAAATCTTTGCATCGACAAGTAATTTATAAAGAAAAATTAATTTTTAAGTATTAAAAATCTTATTAACTACCTATAATAAAATGAACGAAAGAATTAAACAATTGTTTATTTTTTTAAATTTCCCCTTTGGAATTTTACTTACTCATGTGTATTTTATTTGAAAGTTATGAGTAGCTAAGTATATAATATTAAATATTAATGAAATAAATAATTAAAATATCGAGTCATGGTTGTACCAATCTGACCTGCAATAGACAGGAATTTTAATTTTTTCGATATTTCTACCTTCATTTAGACTGGGTATAGAAAACTACAGACAATACAGAGACCAACAAAGATATGGCATGAATGTACGCTACAATTTTGGCATCAAATCCAAAAAAGAGCAGAAGGGAATGTTTGAAATGGAGAATGGAGGTTGAAAAAACATAAAGATTCACCACACCAATAATACTTTTGTCAGCTACACATAAAATAGATATTTTTTGCAGCAGAAAGAGGAAAAAAGTGCAACAAAAACATTACTTTTGGGATTATTTGTTTGTAAAATAACATATGGCACATCATTAGCGATATAAATGGGGAAAATAAGAATTTTAGTGGGTCTGACCTTTTTGATAATTCATTTAATGATATCTCCGAATATCAATGGCCAAGTATGTACTGGAAATAAAGGTATAAATATCTTTACTGACGGTGATTTTGGCAGAGGTATAAGCCCTGTATTACCTTTTGACCCTAATATTGCGCCTGGATATACCTACACTACGCAATTGCCAGACGATGGATTTTATTCCATTACAAATAATACTGGACATTGGAATCTATATCCCACTTGGCTATCCATTCGAAACAATAGTGCTGATCCTAACGGTTACATGATGGTAGTCAATGCTTCACATTCACCAGGGATATTTTATGAAAAAGTAATCAATGATATCTGCGGTAATACTTTATATGAATTTAGTGCAGATGTCATCAATTTAATCAAATCGGGTACACTAAATCATGGTGATCCAGTCATTGAATTTTTAATAGATGGAGTTGTTAGGTTTTCTACAGGTCATGTACCTAAATCAGAAAAATGGATAACTTATGGCTTTACTTTTACCGCTCCACAAAATGCTAGTACAGTCAAACTTACACTCAGGAACAACGCTCCTGGAGGACTTGGCAACGATCTTGCTTTAGATAATATATCATTTAGAGCTTGTGGACCCGCGGCTTTTATTGGCATAGATCCACAGAAAGCTATCTTGCTTTGTAGTGACGATGATCCTTTTCTTATCAATGCAGAAATTGAGGAAAGAACAAATCAAAAAATCTTTTGGCAGATATCCATAGATGGTCTCAACTGGACAGAATACGGTGTCAAAAATTCCAAAAGTATTTCCCATGATAATTTTGAAGTCGGAAATTACTATTATAGATACATAACAGCTGGCGATGATATTTCTATTTTGAATGAAAAATGTAGGATTATTTCTGATGTAGTAACTGTTCAAGTTTTACCATTAGAATATTACAGTACACACACTATTTGTAGCAATCAAACATATGAATTTGGGAATCAAATAATTAAAACAGCTGGTAGTTATAAAGAAACATTCACCTCGTCAAGAGGGTGTGATAGTATCGTATATCTAACACTAAATGTCAAAGAATCAGATATTGGATACACCATATATGATGAAATATGTAATCAAGGTATTGATATATCTAGGGCCAATTTTGATGGCGACTATTTTATAACTGTCAACGAAAATCCGGTCATAAATGTAAATACATTCCCATATAGACTACCATTGGAAGAAGATACTAATAATGTAATCCATATAGAAAATGATGAGGGTTGTGTACATAGTTTAAGTGTCTTTATCCCTGATCAAAAGCTAGTGCAAGCCACTCTAGATACTACTCTTTTATCTACCAATGTTTATCAACTAACTATAACGTCTGATGAAAAAATCAAAAATATAATATGGAGCCCAGAGGATTACTTTGACTGTACATCTTGCTTAACACCTAAGATTAAGATATTTGAAAATACTGAAATAACCACTAATCTTATTTTTGAAAATGGGTGTAAAGAGTCACTTTCCACTTTTTTAAAATTTAAAGAAGTCCCTCAATTTATATTTGCAAATATTTTCTCCCCCAATGGTGACGGTATCAATGATGTTTTTTATATCTCCTATCCTGACAATAATATCACTATTACCGATTTTCAAATTTATGATAGGTGGGGATCACTTATATTCTCCAATTCAATGAGCCAACCCAATATACCATCAAACGGTTGGGACGGTACATTTAAAGGTAAAGCTGTAGGTACAGGCGTCTATCAATTTATAGGTAGTGCCCAAGATATTCTTGGAAACTCTCTAGGTAGTTTCTATGGCACTATTACTCTGATAAGGTGATCTTTTAGTTAGACTCTTCAGACTAGATCATTCAAGGTTACTTATCTGAGAGTTTTGTTACATGGACTTTATCGATTCAAATGCCTATTTACTATCAAAAACGGCTTTAGAGGGTATAAACAAATCTTTTAAGACA